>CAUWEA010000016.1:0-42326 GCA_963557735.1 uncultured Faecalimonas sp.
ATGGACGAAAGACGAGTGAAGTATCTACCAATGAAGATAGAGAGCATTGTTTTTTCTGAACTGTAGGTAGAATGAACTTCTCAAAGCAGGATAACAGAAATTTATTTTCCCGCTGCACTAATAATTGAATCAATCAATTTTGCATATGCAAGGGGTGCAGACAAGAAGTAAGAAAGCAAAAAGTAATCAAACGAAAAGAAAGAGAGAATGAGCATGAAAAGAGAATTGGAATTATATATTCATATCCCGTTTTGTATGAAAAAATGTGCATATTGTGATTTTTTGTCCGGTCCGGCTCCGAGGGAGACGATAGATCGCTATGTAACAGCGCTTGTGGCAGAAATCAGGCAGTATCAAAAGTTGGCAGAGAATTATCGAATTACAACGATTTTTTTTGGAGGAGGAACACCATCGATTTTATCGGGAGGTCAGATGAAAGAAATTTTTGGTGCGCTCCGGGATGTGTTTGAGATCCAGGCAGATGCGGAAATTACAATGGAAGCGAATCCGGGTACGGTCACAGAAGAAAATTTGCTGGCATACAGGGCATGTGGGATCAACCGGATCAGTTTTGGACTGCAGTCGGTCGATGATAAGGAACTGAAGCTGCTCGGGCGTGTACATACGATGCGGCAGTTTGAAGAGAGTTATGATCTGGCAAGGAAGGCAGGATTTCAGAATATCAATATAGATCTGATCTCGGCAATTCCAGGGCAGACAGTGGAATCCTGGGAGTACACATTGGATACCGTGATCCGAATGAATCCGGAACATATTTCTGCGTATAGTCTGATCATTGAGGAAGGGACGCCATTTTACGAGATTTATGGGGAGGACGCAAAAGAAAAGCAGGATAGTCGGTGTGAGAAAGGTTTGGCTGATGACGGGAAACAGATGGATACAGGCAAGAATTTCCCAAAGCTTCCGGATGAGGAAGCAGAACGCCGCATGTATGAATTGACCGCAGAGAAGCTGGAAACGGCAGGATATCTACAATATGAAGTTTCTAACTATGCGAAGCCGGGATATGCGTGCAGGCATAACATGGGATACTGGCAGAGGGTGGAGTACCTTGGGATCGGCACTGGGGCGGCATCTTTGATTGAAAACGAGCGGTATCAGCATATTTCAGATACGGATCTTTATATCCGGGCAAACGGAAAGTTGGATCAGATCGAGGAGGAAAAAGAGACGCTAGATTGGAATGCACAGGTGGAGGAGACAATGTTCCTTGGCCTTCGGATGAAAGAGGGGGTAAACAAGCAGAAATTTAGAGAACGGTATCACAGAGAAATACAGGAAGTCTATGGAGAAGTATTGGAAAAACTCAAAGAAGAAGGATTGCTTCGTGAAGAGGAGGGGCAAATCTGCCTGACAAAGAGAGGAAATGATCTGAGCAACTATGTACTTGCACAGTTCTTGTTATAACCTATAAAAATGTTTCAGAGAGAAAGGCAATTGAAAAATTTTCAGAATGAGAGAAAGGTTCCGGAAATTTTTTGATTGCTTTTTTTGATTGAAAGTTTCTAAAAATGTACATAATCTCGATAGAAAATAGTTTTTTACAAAAAATATAAAAAATATCTAAACTAGGTTGACAAACGAAAAGCATAGTGCTATCTTAATAATCGTAAGGTGTTAGCACTCGTGAGAATGGAGTGCTAATAAAGAAAAACGAGGAGGTGTGAGATGAAAGCAGATCATGGATTGGATGACCGGAAGCTTAAGATTTTGCAGACGATCATCAAGACCTACTTAGAGACCGGGGAACCGGTGGGATCCAGAACGATTTCCAAATATACAGATTTGAATCTAAGTTCTGCGACGATCCGTAATGAGATGGCGGATCTGGAAGATCTGGGATATATCATACAGCCTCATACGTCGGCGGGAAGGATTCCTTCAGATAAAGGGTATCGGCTTTATGTAGATATGCTGATGGAGGATAAGGAGCATGAGATCACTGATATGCAGGAGAAGATGCTTCAGAAGGCCGATAAGATGGAACAGCTTTTGCAGCAGGCCGCGAGAGTGCTGGCAAACAGTACGAATTATGCGACGATGGTTTCTGCTCCTACTTATAATAGGAATAAGTTAAAGTTCATCCAGCTTTCGCAGGTGGATGCCAATCAGATCATCGCAGTGATCGTCATGGAAGGCAACATTATTAAGAATAAGATCGTGACGGTTGCAGAGCCGCTTGACAACGAGACGATGCTGAAGCTGAATATGCTGCTGAATACAAATCTCAATGGAATTGCGGTTGAAGATATCAATCTTGGCATGATCGCCAGACTGAAAGAGCAGGCAGGAATTCACAGCGGTGTGATCAGCGATGTGCTTGATGCAGTGGCAAATACAATTCAGCTTGATAATGACCTTGAGATTTACACAAGCGGAGCAACGAACATTTTCAAATATCCGGAGCTGAGTGACAAGCAGAGTGCACAGGAGATCATCAGTGCTTTTGAAGAAAAACAGCAGCTGGCAGAGCTTGTGACACAGACGCTGGCAAGTGATGAGAACAAGGGGATTCAGGTTTATATCGGAAGTGAGACACCGGTACAGACGATGAAGGACTGCAGTGTTGTGACAGCGACTTACGAGCTTGGGCAGGGCATGCAGGGAACAGTCGGAATCATTGGACCGAAGCGGATGGATTATGAGAATGTCATGAAGACATTAAAGACGTTGATGGTAGAACTGGATGCGATATTTCATAAAAAATCATAAGAAAGGTGGTACGACCATTGGATAAGAAAATGACGCAGGAAGAGATGGTAAAGGAAGCCGTAGAGGAAGCAAAGAAAGCGGCAGAAGAACAAGATACCGTTCAGGAAGAAGTGACAGAAGATACAGATGCAGCTGCAGAAGAAACTGCAGGGGAAGAAGCTGACAGCGAAGCGCCGGCAGAGGAAGCTTCAGAAGAGACAGCAGAAGAAAGTTCCGAGAAAGGAGCAAAAGGGCTGTTTAAAAGAAAGCCGAAAAAAGATAAGAAGGATGAGCAGATCGAGGAATTGAAAGATAAGCTCACACGGCAGATGGCAGAGTTTGATAACTTCCGCAAGCGTACAGACAAAGAAAAATCAGCGATGTACGAGATCGGAGCAAAGGATATCATCGAGAAGATTCTTCCGGTTGTGGACAATTTTGAGAGAGGACTCGGAGCAGTCACAGAAGAACAGAAAGAAGATTCTTTCGTTGCCGGGATGGAGATGATCTACAAACAGATCATGACAACACTGGAGTCTGTCGGAGTGAAAGCGATCGAGGCAGTCGGAAATGAGTTTGATCCGGATTTCCACAACGCAGTGATGCATGTGGAAGATGAAGAAGTCGGAGAGAATATCGTTGTAGAAGAATTCCAGAAGGGTTACACATACAGAGATACGGTAGTGAGACACAGTATGGTAAAAGTAGCAAATTAAAAATTCATTTAAAATGCATAAAGCGTTTTGAATTTTATCAACAATAGATAGAGTAAGTAAACTTAGTATAAAATATAGGAGGATTTCATCATGGGAAAAATCATTGGAATTGACTTAGGAACAACAAATAGCTGTGTAGCTGTTATGGAAGGTGGACAGCCGACAGTCATCGCAAATACAGAAGGAGCAAGAACAACACCATCGGTTGTTGCTTTTACAAAGACAGGAGAACGTCTCGTAGGAGAACCTGCAAAACGTCAGGCAGTGACAAATGCTGATAAGACAATCTCTTCTATCAAGAGACATATGGGTACAGATTACAGAGTGACGATCGATGATAAGAAATATTCTCCGCAGGAAATTTCTGCAATGGTACTTCAGAAACTGAAAGCAGACGCAGAAGGATATCTGGGAGAGAAAGTAACAGAAGCTGTTATTACAGTTCCGGCTTACTTCAACGATGCTCAGCGTCAGGCAACAAAAGATGCAGGTAAGATCGCTGGTCTTGATGTAAAACGTATCATCAACGAGCCAACAGCAGCAGCGCTTGCTTACGGACTTGACAATGAGAAAGAACAGAAGATCATGGTATACGATTTAGGTGGAGGTACTTTCGACGTATCTATCATTGAGATCGGTGACGGAGTTATCGAAGTATTATCAACAGCAGGTGACAACAAACTTGGTGGAGATGACTTTGACCAGAAGATCACAGATTACATGTTAGCAGAATTCAAACGTGCAGAAGGAATCGACTTATCTACAGATAAAATGGCGCTTCAGAGATTAAAAGAAGCAGCAGAGAAAGCGAAAAAAGAACTTTCTTCCGCAACAACAACAAACATCAACCTGCCATTCATCACTGCAAATGCAGAAGGTCCAAAACACTTTGATATGAACCTGACAAGAGCAAAATTTGATGAATTGACACATGACCTTGTAGAAAGAACAGCAGAGCCTGTAACAAGAGCGTTATCGGATGCAGGAATCGCAGCTTCTGAACTTGGAAAAGTATTATTAGTAGGTGGATCTACACGTATCCCGGCAGTACAGGAAAAAGTGCAGAAATTAACAGGACATGAGCCGTCCAAATCATTAAACCCAGACGAATGTGTTGCATTAGGAGCATCTGTTCAGGGTGGTAAATTAGCAGGAGATGCAGGTGCAGGCGACATCTTATTACTGGATGTAACTCCACTTTCATTATCAATCGAAACAATGGGTGGTATCGCTACAAGACTGATCGAGAGAAATACAACAATTCCGACAAAGAAGAGCCAGGTATTCTCTACAGCAGCAGATAACCAGTCAGCAGTAGACATTAACGTTGTTCAAGGGGAAAGACAGTTCGCAAGAGATAACAAATCTCTCGGACAGTTCAGACTTGACGGAATCGCTCCGGCTCCACGTGGAATCCCACAGATCGAAGTTACATTTGATATCGATGCAAATGGTATTGTAAATGTTTCTGCAAAAGATTTAGGAACTGGAAAAGAACAGCACATTACAATTACAGCAGGTTCTAACATGTCAGACAGCGAGATTGACAGAGCAGTAAAAGAAGCAGCTGAATTTGAGGCACAGGATAAGAAACGAAAAGAAGCAATCGATGCAAGAAATGATGCAGACGCAATGATCTTCCAGACAGAGAAAGCACTCGGAGAAGTCGGAGACAAGATCGATGCAAATGAAAAAGCAGCAGTAGAAGCTGATATTCAGGCATTAAAAGATGTTCTTGCAAAATCTACACCAGAAAGCATGACAGATGCACAGGTAGAGGAGATCAAAGCAGGAAAAGAAAAATTAATGGCAAGTGCACAGCAGTTATTTACAAAGATGTATGAGCAGGCAGGCGCAGCAGCCGGAGCACAGCAGGCAGGACCAGCACCGGAAGCGGGACCGGCACCAGAAGGATTCAACGGTGACGATGTGGTAGACGGAGATTACAAAGAAGTATAAATAAGACCAGATAAGTGCATTACCTGCACGGATTCTGCGGGATCTGGGGACTCACGGACAGTGGGAAACCAGGTTTCGCAGAATTTCCTTATGAAATGAAAGGTAGAAGAACGATGGCTGAAACAAAAAGAGATTATTATGAAGTGCTCGGAGTAGACAAAAATGCAGACGATGCGACATTGAAAAAGGCATACCGTGCACTTGCAAAAAAATATCATCCGGATATGAATCCGGGAGATGCGGAGGCCGAGAAAAAATTCAAAGAGGCTTCTGAGGCATATGCGGTACTTAGCGACGCTGACAAACGGCGCAAATATGACCAGTTTGGACACGCAGCATTTGAAAACGGCGGCGGAGGAGCCGGTGGATTTGGCGGCTTTGATTTTAACAGTGCAGATTTCGGTGACATTTTCGGTGATATTTTCGGAGATCTGTTCGGCGGCGGCCGCAGAGGCGGACGTGCAGGCAATGGACCGATGAAAGGGATGAATATCCGCAAAGGAGTCCGGATCACATTTGAAGAAGCGATCAGAGGCTGTGAGAAAGAGCTGGATCTTGTGATCAAAGATCCATGTCCGAAGTGTAACGGAACCGGCGCAAAACCGGGAACCAGTCCGGAGACTTGTTCGAAATGTGGAGGAAAAGGCCAGGTCGTATATACTTCCCAGTCATTTTTCGGAACAGTCCAGAATGTTCAGACTTGTCCAGACTGTGGTGGAACCGGTAAGATCATCAGAGAGAAATGCCCGGACTGTGCGGGAACTGGATATGTATCCAACCGTAAGAAGATTCAGGTATCTATCCCGGCAGGTATCGACAACGGACAGAGCATCCGGATTCGTGACAAGGGAGAGCCTGGAACGAACGGAGGTCCGAGAGGAGATCTGTTAGTGGAAGTGACAGTATCACGCCATCCGATTTTTGCACGTCAGGATATGAATATCTTCTCAACAGCTCCGATTACATTTGCACAGGCTGCTCTCGGCGGCGATGTGCGGATCAGTACCGTAGACGGTGATGTGATCTACAATGTAAAACCGGGAACGAAGACAGATACGAAAGTGCGGTTAAGAGGAAAAGGTGTTCCGTCACTCCGCAACAAGCAGGTGCGTGGAGATCATTATGTGACCCTTGTGATTCAGACACCGGAGAAATTAAGTGCAGAGGCAAAAGAAGCGCTTAGAAGATTCGATGAGCTGACTGGTAATTCCCTGCATCAGGAAGAAGGAACTGTTGAAAAAGCAGAAAAGAAGACCAAACAAAAGAAAAAAGGATTCATGGATAAGCTGAAAGAGTCCTTTGAAGAGCAGGCAGATAAATAAAAGGCTCGATAGATAAGAGAACATAAAAGAAGCAGGACAGGCGGGATGAAAATTTCCTGGCTGTCTTGTTTTTGTATCAAAACAGAGAAAAGCTAGGGGAAAACAGTTCGGAAAAGGAATATAGAAATTGTCCATTTTCATATAGTGAAAACAGCGGGAGAGATCTGCGGAGCAATCAGGAGATAGTGGAAATATTTTGCGTGGATCAGGCAGGGATATCCCGGGAAAGGAATAGAGAAAAATGGACAAAAAAATTTTTTTAGATGCATTAGAAAAAGATCAGACTGGGGAGGTCAGCAGAATTTTATCAGAGCCGGATATGAAGCGGCGTTTTCATGATATCGGGCTGATCTGCGGTACAAAAGTGACGTGTGTCGGAAAAGGACCGTTTGGAGATCCGAAAGCATATGAGATCCGGGGAGCAGTGATTGCGATCCGGAAGAAAGATGCCAGAAAGATAGAGATATTGTTAAAAAATTTTCCGAAGAAGGATGTGTAAAGTCGATGGCGGGAAGAAAAGAACTGACGATTGCACTGGCAGGAAATCCAAACGTGGGAAAGAGTACGCTGTTTAATGAGCTGACCGGAATGCATCAGCATACCGGAAACTGGACTGGCAAGACGGTGAGCAATGCGAAAGGATATTGTGAGAGGGATGGGATCTTCTATACATTTGTGGATGTTCCTGGATGTTATTCTCTGATGGCAAGATCTCCGGAAGAAGAGGCGGCAAGAGATTATATCTGTTTTCAGTTTCCAGATGCTGTGATCGTTGTTTGTGACGGGACTTGTCTGGAGCGGAATCTGAATCTTGTCCTGCAGATCATGGAAGTGACAGATCATGTGATCCTCTGCGTCAACCTGATGGATGAGGCAGAAAAAAATGGTATCTCGATCGATTTTGAAATGCTTCGGAACATGCTGTGTATTCCGGTGATCGCGATGACTGCAAGAAGTGGGGAAGGGATCGGGCAGCTCTTTGAAGTGCTGGGACAGTTTGCAGAACATGCAGGAGGTGCACCTGCACCAGGAGAAAATTTTGGAAAGATCTGTTATCCGGAAGAGATTGAGCAGGAGATAAACGGACTGCTTCCGGTCACGCAGGAAATAACGAAAGGCTGTCTGAATGCGAGGTGGGTGTCTGCCCGCCTGATCGATCAGGATGAAGGGATCTGCCAGGCAATCACGGATTGTCTGAATCTGGAACTTTCAGAAGGAATCCGGTTAAAAAAGGCAGGGATGCGGGTGCAGGAGCATTTAAGCGACCGTGGGCAGACGCTGGAAGATACGAGAGAGCAGATGGCGGCAGTTTTTGTGAGGCAGGCAGAGAAGATTGCAAAGAAAGTTGTGCGAACAGAAGAAAAGACGGGGCAAAAACACAGAGGAACGGCAGACCGCATTTTGACAGGCAGATGGCTGGGCTTCCCGGTAATGCTTTTGCTGCTTTTAGTCATTTTCTGGCTGACGATCAAAGGGGCGAATTATCCATCGGAGATGCTGAGCAATCTTTTTGGAACATTGGAAGGAAAATTGCTTCGCTGGTGCCGCATCGGGAAAGTGCCGGCAGTTCTTTATGAACCTTTGATTTATGGAGTGTACCGGGTAACTGTGTGGGTGGTTTCTGTCATGCTGCCTCCGATGGCCATTTTTTTCCCGATGTTTACGATCCTGGAAGACCTCGGATACCTGCCGCGGGTAGCATTTAATCTTGACAAATGTTTTCATTGCTGCCGCGCATGTGGAAAACAAGCGCTGACAATGTGCATGGGATTTGGCTGCAATGCGGTCGGGGTATCCGGCTGTAAAATCATTTCTTCCAGAAGAGAACGGCTGATCGCAATGCTGACGAACTGCTTTGTGCCCTGCAATGGAAAATTTCCGACGCTTCTTGTGATCCTGACGATTTTCTTCGCAGGAAGTCAGGAAACTTCCGACTGGAAACTGGCAGCCCTGCTGACCGGTGTGATTGCACTTGGTGTAGGGATGACATTTCTCTTGTCAAGAATCTTATCTGGAACACTTTTGCGAGGGGAACCATCCACATTTTTACTGGAACTTCCGCCGTACCGGATGCCGCAGATTGGGAAAGTGATCGTCCGCTCAGTGTTTGACCGGACATTGTTTGTACTGGGCAGGGCCGTCGTTGCGGCAGCTCCGGCAGGATTCCTGATCTGGTGTGCTGCCAATATTGTTGTGGGAGATCAGACGATCCTGATGCACTGTGCAGAATTTCTTGACCCACTCGGTAGATTTATGGGGATGGACGGAGTGATTCTGCTGGCATTTGTACTGGGGTTCCCCGCAAATGAGATTGTGCTGCCGCTGATCTTTACGGGGTATTTGTCGCTTGGAAATCTGACAGAATTTACAGATCTTCAGACAATGGCGCAGATATTGGCTGCGAATGGATGGACCCAGGTCACAGCGGTCAGCGTGATTCTGTTCTCTTTGATGCACTGGCCATGTGCAACTACCTGCCTTACAATCTACAAAGAGACAAAAAGCAGAAAATGGACGCTTGCGGCAGTTCTGATCCCGACATTGACCGGTGTACTTTTTTGCGGACTGTTTTCCCAGATTGCAAATTTTGTATTGCGGTAACTACAGAGAGGCGATATAATAGCAGACATAGGCGCGAAACGCAAAGAAAAAGAGAATGACCAGAAAGGGAAAAAAGATGAAATACATTTTATTTGAAGCAGGTCCGGTCACCATCTACAGCTATGGGCTGATGATCGCCCTTGGAGTGATCCTGACCTTTGTTGTGGCACAGAAGCGGGCAAAGAATTATGGGCTGGATCCAGATGCAGTTTTTTACATGGGCGCATGGGGACTGCTTGGCGGAATTTTAGGGGCGAAGCTGTTATTTTACCTGACAGAGATCAAAGAGATTATAGAAGATCCGTCATTGCTTTTGGATGTATCGGAAGGGTTTGTTGTATATGGCGGGATCCTCGGCGGAATTTTAGGAGCATATATTTATGCGAAGGTGAAAAAGATGGATATGCTTGCTTACTTTGATCTGGCAGTTCCGTCGATCGCTTTTGCACAGGGATTCGGCAGGATTGGATGTTTCCTTGCGGGATGCTGTTATGGCCGGGAGACAGATGCGTGGTATGGGATCACATTTCATAATTCACCATTTGCACCGAATGGAGTTTCGCTGATTCCGACACAGTTACTTTCCAGTGCAGCAGATTTTATACATTTCTTTCTCCTGATCTTCCTGGCGAAGCGGGTGAAGCACAAAGGAGTTGTGACAGCGATGTACCTGATCTTTTACAGCATCGGAAGGTTTTTGATCGAAATGCTGCGAAATGATCCAAGAGGAACCGTCAGTATCCTCTCCACCTCCCAGTTTATTTCTATTTTTACACTGGCAGCAGGAATCCTGATGTTCGTGCTTTGCCGCAGGGAGAAAAAAGCGTAAAAAAGTATAAATGGCAGCAATAAACTGCCGCAAAATGAGTTTTGACAAGAGGCGGGAATTTCCCGCAGCTATCTTGTAGAGAAAATACATTTTGCGGCAGTTTGTTTACTTTTTCAGAGCACATTCCGTTTCCAGAACAGATCCGGAGGTTGGAGATTTTGCTTTTATCAGAATTTCGCAGGACAGATTGACCGGATAGAGAAGTGGGTTGACGGCGAAATCACGAATGACAAGCTGAGGCACCAGGCTTTTGAATGCGCTTTCAGACTCATAGATCTGTTCGCTGGCGCGGTACCCGTTTTCCAGTACCCGGAATTTCTCCGCACGGATCAGTTCATAACTTTCCAGAGTATTCTGGGCAGGAATCTGATGAGTTTTCAAGTAGTCGATCGTCCGGTGAAAGGAAGGATAGATCAGACCGCTGTCGCCATTGTCTGTACGTGGGTAGGACAATGTCAGAGAGCCGCATGGAAATTCTGTCTGCAGCGTATGGAGGGAGAGTGCGTTCATTTCTTCAGAATAGATAGAAAGAAGCTCTTCTTTTTCATCTGTATGCAGATCCAGCACATAAGTGGAGATACCGTCGGACCAGATCAGATTTCGTTTTGCAGTGTGTCCAATGCCTGAAAGAAGTGGAAATACTCCTTTTTTGTATTCACTGGATGTATAGACCGGATCAAATGCGAGCAGTTTGTCCGGTGTGCTGACCGGATAACGGCGGTAAATATTTTTCCCAGAAGAGGTCCGGTACAAAACGACCGCGGAAGTATAATTTTCCCCGCATATCTCTGTTGTTTCAGACAGAGATTCACACCATGTGTAGGCATTCCTTAGGGAAGCTTTGGTCAGTTTCATGTTCTGCAAGACGGTATCTGTGGAATCCGAATAAGTATCGTTGGTATCAAGTCCGTCGATGCTTACTGCCATGGAGGAGAGCGCTTCTCTGGATGGCAGAAGACGATCATAGGAAAACAGATCAAACAAAAATATGCTTGCTGTGATAGCGGATACGGCGAGTGTGATAAACAGAGAAACTTTATTCTGTAAAAAACTCTTGCATGTTCCAAAAAAGCAGGTCTGCAAAAGAGCATGTGTAGTTATGCCGCCGATTAGGATTCCGGCAAAAGTCCAGAGTGGAGAGGAAGGATCCGGGGCAGCTTTCTGAAGAAGAAGTCCGCAGAAAAGAGCAGCAGGAACTGTGAGGAGCGGACGGATACAAATTGCAGAAGAAGGGAATGCAAGAGTGGTTCCGATGAACTCCGCCGGACGTCTTTGAAACAGATAGATGGCAATCCCCAGTGAAAAGATGCAGAAAAACAGGAGCAGAATGAATTGGGGAAAATGAGCGGAAAACTGCCAGTTTCCATCTTCTGCGGATTGGATCAGGGAATGGTAGAGACAGAACGGCGAAACAGTATCTTTTAAAGTCAGCAGCAGATCTGAGCGGTAAAAGGTCTGGAAAAACTCTCGACAGTATAGTTCTATTGGAAGAATGACTGCATAAGATCCATAAAATAAGAGAATCAGAATTGCCAGGAAACTGTAAGCGAGTTTTCCACACAGAAGCATTCCAAGAATTACCGTATGGTAAATTGCCAGAAATCCGAGAAAGGAAATCAGCAGTGAGAGCGATACATTTAGGAGTGCTTCTTTTCGAACTAAAAGCTGTCCACTGATATCTGCAATGAAAAAGGAAATCAGTTTATAGGCGGTAAATGGGAGCAGATAAATATAAATACCATTGAGGTAAGTAGAAAAAAACAACTGTTTCCGGGAAAGCGGGAGACTTAGGAAAAAGTCAGATTTTTTAGCAGAATGTAAGTATAAGAATCCGTGGATGCCACAAAAGATGGCAGAAAATACCGTAAAGAACAAAGAACGCAGATCTGGCACGCCAAGGAGGTAAAAGGAAACGGTCTGGTAGTCAGAAACCGAGAGCATTTCAAAGGTAAAGGAGAGCACTGACATGGCTGCAAGGTAGAGCAGAAGCCATAAGGTCCAGGTTCTTTGTGCGTGTTCGCATTTTTGAAAATTAATAAATAAGTTCTTTGATGTCATAGCCAATCCTTTCTGTTTCGTAAATAAAGATTTCTTCCAGTGACAGCGGGAGGGATTCATAGCAGACGGGGGAGCAGGATGCTATGACCGTCTGGATCTCATCGAAATTTCCGCGCACAAGCAGCGTTGTCAGGAACCCTCTCTGCTCAAAGCGGAGGATGCACAGTGATCGCAAAAGAAATTCCCTCTGATCAGAAGAGAAGACGCACTGAAATTTATGAACTCCGCAGGTGAGGGAAGTGATCTCTTTTGAGAGGAGGATGCCGCCCCGGTGCAGGATGCCAATATGGTGACACAGTCCTTCCAGTTCAGAGAGATTGTGTGAGGCAATGACCGGAGTGAACAGACGCCGGACAAGTTCATTTTGCAGTAAATTTTTTACAGACTGCCGTACGACCGGATCCAGACCGTCAAACACTTCGTCACAAAGCAGGACGGCAGCATTGCTGCAGATTCCTGCGATCAGAAATACTTGTTTTTTCATGCCTTTTGAAAAGGTGTGGAGCTTCTGGGACGGATCCAGTTGAAAGTCCGAAAGGAGTTCTAGAAATCGCCGGTCATCAAAGCAGGGATACATTTTTTTGTAGAAAAGAAGCATTGTTTCCGGAGAAGCACCCGGGAAATAGTATTGGTCATCGGATAGATAAAAAATGTTCTGCCTTACTTTGGATGCATCGTAAAAATGATCCCCGTCTATGAAAATATCACCGTGATCCGCCTGCAAAATCCCAGCTAAAATTCGAAGCAGCGTACTTTTTCCGGCTCCATTTGTTCCAAGCAGCCCGAAAATGACATTGTCCGGAATTTCAAGATTAATTTGGGAAAGGGCAGGAACAGAGTTAAATGTTTTTGTAAGATTAACAATGCGAATCATAAAATCCCTCCTTATCGGGAAAATTCTGAAATCGGTTTCCACCAGGTATAGAATTAGAATGTTACAAAAATATTACAAATAAAAATTATGTAAAGTATACCACTGAAACGGCAACATGACAATAAAAATAAGAAAATCTGTGGAGCGTTATAAAAAATGCACATAGTAGTCTGTTTTATCTTCCCATTGTAAGAAAAAGCAGTTGATAAATGCGCGGAGGAAGTGCTACAATAAAAGAAGTAAAAATTGAAGCAAAGGAGAATGATCAGATGAAAGTAGTAGCAACGGAAAAAGCGCCAAAAGCAGTAGGACCTTATTCACAGGGATATGTTCACAATGGAATATTCTATTCCGCAGGACAGATTCCGATCAACCCTGCAACAGATGCAGTGGAAGCAGATACGATCGAAGGACAGGCAGAACAGGTTTGTAAGAATTTAGAAGCAGTTCTTGCAGAAGCAGGAAGTTCTTTTGATCAGGTCATCAAGACAACGTGCTTTTTAAGCGATATGGCGGACTTTGCGCCATTTAATGAAGTGTATGCAAAGTATTTCACATCCAAACCGGCGAGAAGCTGTGTAGCTGTGAAGACACTTCCGAAAAATGTACTTTGCGAAATTGAAGTAATCGCAGTAGTAGAGTAAGGAGAGTAGTAGAGATGTCAGAAGAACAAAATAACGGCTCATGTTCTCCGGAAAGCTGTTCAAGCTGTGCACATGCAGACAGTTGTCCGAGCAAAAAGAAAGAGAGCATGAAAGTAGCGCCAAATGAATATACACATGTAAAGAAAGTAATCGGTGTCGTAAGTGGGAAAGGTGGAGTTGGAAAATCAATGGTGACGGCTTCCCTTGCCCGTATGATGCGTGAGAAAGGATATTCTGTCGGAATTCTTGATGCGGATATTACAGGACCATCGATTCCAAAGATGTACGGGATCCATGAACATGCAGTAGGAAATGAACTGGGAATGTTCCCATGTATCGCGAAGGATGAGACGAGAATCATGTCAGTTAATCTTCTGCTGGATAGCGAAGATACACCAGTGATCTGGAGAGGACCGATCCTTGCAGGTGTTGTGAAACAATTCTGGAATGAAGTGCTCTGGGGAGATCTGGATTATCTCTTTGTAGATATGCCTCCTGGAACAGGAGATGTTCCGTTGACTGTGTTCCAGTCGCTTCCGGTAGATGGCGTCGTTATCGTTACATCGCCGCAGGATCTTGTTCAGATGATTGTCAAGAAAGCATATTACATGGCAAAACAGATGGATGTTCCGGTGCTTGGCATTGTGGAAAATTACAGTTATCTTGCATGTCCGGACTGCGGAAAGAAAATTCCGGTATTTGGGGAGAGTCATGTGGAGGAGACGGCCGAAGAACTTGGAGTGAAGGTATTGGGGAAAATGCCGTTAGATCCAAAGCTGGCATCGATCGTAGAAGAAGAGAAGTTCTATGAAGTGACAAACGATTATTTAAAAGATGCAGCTGAGACATTAATTTCATAGGAACAGTTTTTAAGAGGAAACGGCACTGCTTTTTGGAAAGAAGAGGCGGTGCCGCTTCCTTTTTGAAGTTTTCGATGCCGTTTTTTGCTTCGTTTTGCTCTAATTTCGTTGAGTTTGATGAAGAAAAGGGTCTGCAGCATGGAAAGTTTAGAATGTTTTCTAATTGACTTTTTGAAAAAAGAATGACATAATGAGTTCCGTGTTATACAAACAATCCATTGGAAAGGAGTGTTGATAATGGAACAGAAATGGAAAATCAGATTATCAGCAAATGAAGATGTGAGAGACTTTGTAAGAACCGCAGAAAAATGTGATTTTGATATCGATATATTTCATAATAGAAGAATTATAGATGCGAAGTCGATCCTTGGTGTGTTAAGCCTTGATCTGACACAAGTGCTGACAGTTCGTTTTTATGGAAAAAACACTGCATTTGAACATGTTCTTCAAAGATTTTGTGTTGCATAATACAGAACATCAGAAGTTACAGTGGCGGGATATTCCGGGTAGGGATATGCCGCCATTGCTGTATATGATAGAATAGAAACAGTCGTAGAGAAGAGAGGGGGAAATGATTGGGAGGATGAGCGAAGTAGTAAGGATTTCTGTCCGCAATCTTGTGGAATTTATTTTAAGAGAGGGAGATATTGATAACCGCAGGGCAGCGGGAGCAGATAAGGAACAGATGCAGCTTGGTGCGAAGATCCACAGAAAGATTCAAAGACATATGGGGGCAGACTATCATGCAGAGGTTTCCATGAAGATGCATATTCCATGTGAAGGATTTACACTTTGTCTGGAAGGGCGTGCGGATGGGATCATAATAGGGGAAGATGGGATTGTGATCGATGAGATCAAGGGAGTACTCAGAGAACTGACACAGATTGAGAAGCCGGTTTCTGTCCATCTGGCGCAGGCAAAGTGTTATGCATATATGTATGCGGTGCAGAATGATCTAAAAGAGATCGGAGTCCAGATGACGTACTGTCAGATGGAAACAGAAGAAGTGAAACGTTTTTTTCAGAAATTTTCAACGGAAGAGCTCAAAAGCTGGATGGAAGAAGTTGTCGGCGCATATGAAAAATGGGCGAAATTCCAGATTGAGTGGAAAAAAATCTCCAGAGAGTCGATCAGACAAATTCAGTTTCCGTATGCATACAGAGCGGGTCAGAAGGAACTTGCAATGTCTGTATACCGGACAATTTTAAGAAAGAAGAAGCTTTTTATCCAGGCGCCCACCGGGATTGGAAAGACGATGGCGACTGTGTTTCCGGCAGTGAAGGCAGTCGGGGAGGGACTGGGAGACAAGCTGTTCTATCTGACTGCGAAGACAATCACAAGAACGGTGGCAGAGCAGGCATTTCAGACTTTGAAACAGCAGGAGCTGCGTTATAAAGTGATTACTTTGACAGCGAAGGAGAAAATCTGTTTCTGTGAGGAGACGGTGTGCAATCCGGAAGTATGCCCATATGCCAGAGGTCATTATGACAGAGTGAACGATGCCATCTTTGATCTACTGACAGCGACAGATGATATGAGCAGAGCGAGCATTGAAGCGTATGCGAGAAAATACGAGGTCTGTCCGTTTGAGATGTCACTCGACGTGGCGCTCTGGGCAGATGCGGTGATCTGTGACTACAATTATGTGTTTGATCCGAACGCACATCTGAGAAGATTCTTTTCAGAGGGAGGAAAAGAAGAATATGTATTTCTGATCGATGAGGCACACAATCTTGTGGAACGCGCCAGAGAGATGTACAGTGCAGTTCTTTATAAAGAAGAATTTCTCACGGCGAAAAAGCTGGTCAGAGGAATCGACCGGAAGCTGACGAGAAAACTGGAGATCTGTAACCAGCAGTTTCTTGTTCTGAAGCGGGAGTGCGAGACATACCGGGAATATAGCTCTGTCGGTCATATCGCAGTCAGTCTGATGAATTTGATGGCGGAACTGGAGCGCTTTCTGGAGGAGACAGATGCAGAAGAAGTACGGGAGCAGATACTGGAATTGTACTTTCATGTGAGAATGTTTTTAAATATTTATGATATCCTGGATGAGAATTATGTGATCTATACAGAACTTGATACAGAAGGCGGATTTCTTTTGAAATTATTTTGTGTCAATCCGGCAGTGAATCTCCAGGAATATTTGTCAAGGGGGAACAGCACAGTCTTTTTCTCTGCTACCATGCTTCCGATCCGTTATTATAAAAAGCTTCTCAGTGTGGAAAAGGAGGACTATGCGATCTACGCGCCATCCCCATTTCAGAAAAAGAACCGGAAGCTGTTTGTCGGGACAGATGTCAGTACCAGATATACGAAGCGGACAAAACAGATGTATGAAAGGTTTGCGGCATATCTTGCAGCTGCCGTTCGGGTGAAGAAAGGGAACTATATCGCATTTTTTCCTTCTTACCGTTTTATGGAGGATGTATATGAGGAATTTAAACGTTATCAAATGAAAGAGGCAGTCTGTATTGTCCAGGAGCAGTCTATGGATGAAGAAAAGCGGGAGGAGTTTTTGCGGGAATTTGATCAGGAGAGAGAGGAAAGCCTGATCGGATTTTGCGTGATGGGAGGGATTTTTTCAGAAGGGATCGACTTGACAGAAGAGCGGTTGATCGGAACCTTCCTGATCGGAACCGGACTTCCGCAGGTTTGCAATGAACGCGAACTATTGAAACAGTACTTTGACAGGCACGGGGAGGCGGGATTTTCTTATGCCTATCTCTATCCGGGCATGAATAAAGTGCTGCAGGCAGCGGGGCGCGTCATACGGACCGCTGAGGACAGAGGTGTGATTTTGCTTTTGGATGAGCGTTTTTTGGAGAGACAGTATCAGGAAGTATTTCCGAGAGAGTGGGATGAATATGAGATCGGAACGATCCGGGATGCTGAAAAAAGTATGCGGCAGTTCTGGGAACAGCAAGAATAAAAAATTCCCCATTCCAGTCCCGTTACAAAATCCGGGACCGGATATGGGGAAAACAGACAGAAATACTGCCGCTTTTTTTCTGAAATACAGAAACAGTCTTAGGACTCTTCCAGCGGCGTGAAATAATTAAGAAATTCCAATACAGCTTTGGAAGAAGGAACATGATGATTATGTGCGATCACAAGCTGCCTTGTCGGAAGTTCTTCATCCGTCTCGACAATGAAAAGGTTGTCAGATTTATGTGGAATACAGTAATCCGGGATAAAGGCGATCCCAAGTCCGATGCTGGCAAGATCGATCAGCAGGTCATTGCTGCTCAGCTCGATTTCAGGCACAAGATCCAGTTGATGCTGCTGAAACAGACTGTGGAGAAATTCGCTTGTTGTACTTTTCCGGTCCAGCATCAGGATCGGATACTGGAGCAGTTCTTTCAGTGAGAGTTTCCGCCCCTGAAGTTCCCGGAACGATTCGTTGGCGATAAAGACATCTTTAAAATTTTTGATCTTTTTTACAGTCGTAAGGCTGCTTAAATAGGTGTTTGGATAATTTGTCACGATCAGGTCCACCTGCCCGGTCTCAAGCAGTTCCCCACATTTGATCGAAGTCTGGTTTGTCACTTTGATATGTGCATTTGGAAATTCCTTATGGAAGCGTTTCAAATACGGGACAAGAAAATAGCGGCAGATCGTGTCACTTGCCCCGATGCGGATCTGACCTCCGGTCGTGGCAGAATCCATCAGCTGGGATTCGCCGCGCTTGATCAGATTCATTGCCGGTTCTACATGCCGGAGCAGGATCTCTCCTTCCGGGGTGAGCTGGACACGCTTTGTGCTGCGGATAAAGAGTGTCTGATCCAGCTTCTTCTCCAGCGCTTTGATCGACTGGCTCACAGCAGACTGTGAGATAAAGAGCTGTTTGGATGCTTCAGAGAAGCTGAGCGTGGTCGCCACATAATAAAAAACTTTATATAATTCATAATTGATATCCATCATTAGTTCTCCTTATAAGTATTCTATATTGATAAGGATAAGAGGATTTCTAAGAAATGTCAACAGAAGTTTTAAAGAAAGTAAGATGATCATAGCCGGGAGAGGATAAAAGGGAAATACAGAAGACTGTTTTGCTGGAATCAGGGGAGAAAAACTGATATAATTGAGAGGAAACAAAAAAGTGCAGCGGGAAAGGACGTGGAATGGAAAAGTTACAGAAAATTTTTGGACTGGCGGCGGCTTTGGCTCTGATCGT
The DNA here is from genome assembly GCA_963557735.1 of uncultured Faecalimonas sp. Classification (GTDB taxonomy): domain Bacteria; phylum Bacillota; class Clostridia; order Lachnospirales; family Lachnospiraceae; genus Faecalimonas. The sequence continues at coordinate 18,753 of CAUWEA010000016.1, forward strand.
GGCTGTGCTGATCACCAGTTTTGAAGTTGGCATTTACAGTGACTACGGGTGGTATCAGAGAGAATATGAGAAATATCGGGTGCTGGATGACCTGGAAATAGAAATGCAGGATGTGATGCATGTGACAGAGGAGATGATGGCATATCTGCGGGGAGACAGAGCAGATCTGGAAGTGGAAACGGTAGTAAATGGAGAAAAAAGATTGTTTTTTAATGAGCGGGAGAAACTTCATATGGAAGATGTGCAGGGATTATTTCTCGGCGGCTTGAAGATCCGGCGAGTGGCAGGGATGATTTTAGCGGTCTCTGTTCTGGCAGTATTTTTTCTGAGAGGAAATCTGAGAAAAATTCTGCCGCAGATGTATGGATGGGCAGTTGGTCTGTTTCTTGCGCTGGCAGCAATATTTGGAGGACTGATCGCGACCGACTTCAATAAGTATTTCGTGTTGTTTCACGAGATCTTTTTTGACAATGATCTGTGGCTGCTGGATCCGGACACGGATTTGATGATCCGGATGCTGCCGGAAGGATTTTTCTTTGATATGGTCATCCGGATCGGAGTGATTTTCATAGGAAGTCTGCTGCTTCTGTGGGGCGCCGGGATACTTTGGAGGCAGACCGGAGAGAAGAAAAAATCATAGCATTAATATTTCTTATAAGTAAATTAAGTTATATTAATTATACTAATGATTTGAATTGTGGTAGGATACAGATAGAAGAAAGTATCAGACGAAATGGAGGATATTATGAGTAGTGTAAAACGTGTATATGTAGAAAAAAGACCGGAATTTGCTGTGCAGGCAAAGGAATTACAGCACGAAGCAAAAAGTTATCTTGGCATTCAGACAATTACAGGAATCCGTGTGCTGAACCGATATGATATTGAGAATCTTTCTGACGAGACTTTTGAGACTGCCTGCAATGGCATTTTCTCAGAGCCGCCGGTAGATATTTTATACAGAGAAGAATTTCCGATGAAGGAAGGAAGCAGAGTTTTTTCTGTAGAATTTCTTCCGGGACAGTTCGATCAGAGAGCTGATTCAGCAGTACAGTGTGTACAGTTTATCAAAGAAGATGAGACACCGGTGATCAAGACTGCAACAACATATGTGATCGAAGGAGAGATTACAGATGCTGAATTTGAAGCGATCAAGAGTCATTGTATCAACCCGGTTGATTCCAGAGAGACAGGAATGGACAAGCCGGAGACGCTTGTCACAGTCTTTGAGGAGCCGGAAGATGTAAAAGTGTTTGAAGGTTTCAAAGACATGCCGGAGACAGAGTTAAAGGCATTATACGATTCACTCGGACTTGCAATGACATTCAAAGATTTCCTTCATATTCAGGGATATTTTAAAGGGGAAGAAGACAGAGATCCGACGATGACAGAGATCCGTGTGTTAGATACTTACTGGTCAGATCACTGTCGTCATACAACATTCTCCACAGAATTAAAGGAAGTTACATTTGAGGATGGAGATTACAAGGAACCGCTCGTAAAGACATATGAGAGATATCTGGAAGACCGCTCCGAGATTTTCAAAGGACGCGAGGACAAGTTCGTCTGTCTGATGGATCTTGCGTTGATGGCGATGAGAAAACTGAAAAAAGAAGGAAAGTTAAACGACCAGGAAGAAAGCGACGAGATCAATGCGTGCAGTATCGTTGTTCCGGTAGTCGTAGACGGTAAGGAAGAGGAGTGGCTTGTCAACTTTAAAAATGAGACACATAACCACCCGACAGAGATCGAACCGTTTGGAGGCGCTGCCACCTGTCTTGGCGGTGCGATCCGTGACCCGCTGTCAGGACGTACTTATGTATACCAGGCGATGCGCGTGACCGGAGCTGCAGATCCGACTACATCGGTAAAAGATACAATGAAAGGAAAGCTTCCGCAGAAGAAGCTTGTGACTGAGGCAGCTCACGGATACAGTTCCTATGGAAATCAGATCGGACTTGCAACTGGTGCGGTCAAAGAGATCTATCATCCGAACTATGTAGCAAAACGTATGGAGATCGGAGCAGTGTTGGGAGCTGCGCCTAGAAGAGCTGTCATCCGTGAGACATCGGATCCGGGAGATATTATCGTACTGCTCGGCGGACGTACCGGACGTGACGGATGCGGTGGCGCGACTGGTTCTTCTAAAGTACACACCGAAGAATCGATTGAGACATGTGGAGCAGAAGTACAAAAAGGAAATCCACCGACAGAGCGAAAGATCCAGAGATTATTCCGAAGAGAGGAAGTCAGCTGCCTGATCAAGAAGTGTAATGACTTTGGAGCAGGTGGAGTGTCTGTTGCAATCGGAGAACTTGCAGATGGTCTGAGAGTGGATTTAGATAAAGTGCCGAAAAAATATGCGGGACTGGACGGAACAGAGATTGCTATCTCAGAATCCCAGGAACGTATGGCAGTCGTCGTAGATCCGAAAGATGTGGCACAGTTCCTTGCATATGCGAAAGAAGAGAATCTGGAAGCCGTGGAAGTGGCAGTTGTGACAGAGGAACCGCGTCTGGTACTTTCCTGGAGAGGAAAAGAGATTGTAAATATTTCCCGCGCGTTCTTAGATACAAACGGAGCACATCAGGAGACGGCAGTCACAGTGGAGATTCCGGACAGAGCGGGAAGTCTTTTCGTGAGAGAAGAGGTAAAAGATGTCAGAGAAAAATGGATCGCAACATTAAAAGACTTAAATGTATGTTCACAGAAAGGTCTTGTAGAGCGGTTTGACGGTTCCATCGGAGCAGGATCTGTCTTTATGCCGCATGGCGGAAAATATCAGATGACAGAGACGCAGAGCATGGTTGCAAAACTTCCGGTGCAGGAAGGAACTTGTGATACAGTGACAATGATGAGTTATGGATTTGATCCATATTTATCTACCTGGAGCCCATACCATGGGGCAGTCTATGCAGTGGTAGAGTCAGTTGCAAAAATCGTGGCAAACGGTGGAGATTACAGCAAGATCCGCCTGACCTTCCAGGAATACTTCCGCAGAATGACAGAAGATCCAAAGAGATGGAGCCAGCCATTTGCAGCGCTGCTCGGTGCATATAATGTACAGCTCGGTCTTGGATTGCCGTCGATCGGTGGAAAGGACAGTATGTCCGGAACGTTCCAGGATATCGATGTTCCGCCGACACTGGTATCGTTTGCAGTGGATGTGGCACACGATCATGAGATCATTACACCAGAGCTTAAGAAAGCCGGAAATAAATTAGTATGGCTTCGCATGGAGCAGGATCACTATGAGCTTCCGGTATATGAAAGTTTAAAAGAGCAGTATGCAAAATTTACAGAAGATATCCACAGTGGAAAGATTGTCTCGGCTTATGCGCTTGACAGACACGGAATTGCAGCAGCGGTAAGTAAGATGGCATTCGGAAATGGCATGGGCGTCAGACTGGAAGAAAGTATTGACAAGAGAGAACTGTTTGCGCCGGCATTCGGGGATCTGATCGCAGAAGTACCTGCAGAAAAGCTTGAAGAACTTTCGATTGCCTACACACTTCTCGGAGAAGTGACGGCAGACGGAACAATCTCCTATGGAGAGATGAATATCAGCTTAAGTGAAGCAGTGGCAGCATGGAAAGGAACTTTGGAAAGTGTATTCCCGACTGTCTCAGAAGAGAAACAAACGATGCAGAAAATAGATGTGCAGCCGGCATCTGAAAAGGCAGTGATCGAAAACGGACTGTATCGTACAAGTGATATCCATATCTGCACACATAAAATCGGACAGCCTACAGTCTTCATTCCGGTATTCCCAGGTACAAACTGTGAGTACGACAGCAAGAAGGCATTTGAGCGTGCAGGAGCAAAGGTGATCACAAAAGTATTTAAAAACTTAAATGCAGAAGATATCCGTGACTCTGTGGCAGAGTTTGAGAAGGCGATCGCGCAGGCACAGATGATCATGTTCCCAGGTGGATTCAGCGCCGGAGATGAGCCGGACGGTTCTGCAAAATTCTTTGCGACAGCGTTCCAGAATGCGAAATTAAAAGAAGCTGTAGAAAAATTATTGCATGAGCGTGACGGACTTGCTCTTGGTATCTGTAACGGATTCCAGGCATTGATCAAACTTGGTCTGGTGCCATACGGAACAATCTGCGGACAGACAGAGAAGTCTCCGACATTGACATACAATACGATCGGACGTCATATTTCCAAGATGGTATACACGAAGGTCGTAACAAATAAATCACCATGGCTGCAGCAGGCAGAGCTTGGAGGAGTTTATACAAACCCGGCATCTCACGGGGAAGGACGCTTTGTAGCTTCCAAAGAGATGTTAGAACAGCTCTTTGCAAACGGTCAGGTGGCAACACAGTACTGTGATCTTGATGGAACTGTGACGATGGATGAAGAGTGGAACCCGAATGGTTCTTACTGTGCGATCGAAGGAATCACAAGCCCGGATGGACGTGTGCTTGGTAAGATGGCTCACTCTGAACGAAGAGGAAAATCAGTTGCAGTCAATATTTACGGAGAGCAGGATCTGAAGATCTTTGAATCAGGTGTTGCGTACTTTAAATAAAAATCAAAAAAGGGCAGGTAAAGTAGAAAACTGCTTGACTTTCCCAGTGCATAACATTATAATGTCAAAGTAAATAAGGCAAGGAAGCCGCGCAGAGTTTTTCTGTGCGGCTGATTTTATATTATAGCAGGAGGTAATGAAGATGTCATATGTAGATGAAGTTATTGAGTTAGTAGTGAGAAAGAACCCGGCAGAGCCGGAATTTCATCAGGCGGTAAAGGAAGTACTGGAATCTCTCAGAATTGTGGTGGAAGCAAATGAAGAGAAATTCAGAAGAGAAGCGCTTCTTGAGAGACTGGTAGAGCCGGAGCGCCAGTTTAAATTCCGTGTGCCGTGGGTAGATGACAAGGGTCAGGTACAGGTAAATACCGGATACCGTGTGCAGTTCAACAGTGCGATCGGACCATACAAGGGGGGACTTCGTCTGCATCCGTCTGTAAATCTTGGAATCATCAAGTTTTTGGGATTTGAGCAGGTATTTAAGAACTCTCTGACCGGACTTCCGATCGGTGGAGGAAAGGGAGGAGCTGATTTTGATCCGAAAGGAAAATCAGACCGGGAAGTGATGGCTTTCTGCCAGAGCTTTATGACAGAATTATACAAATATATCGGAGCAGATACAGACGTGCCGGCAGGGGATATCGGAACCGGTGCAAGAGAGATCGGATATGTGTTTGGACATTATAAGAGAATCGGGGGTGTCTTTGAAGGGGTGCTGAGTTGAATGGTTTTATGTTCGGGTGGATCGCTTGCCAGAAATGACGCGACCGGATATGGACTTTTATATCTGACGGAAGAAATGTTAAAACTTAATGGAATCGAGCTTGCAGGTAAGACTGTGGCAGTGTCCGGTGCAGGAAACGTGGCAATCTACGCTACTGAGAAAGCGCAGGAGTTAGGAGCAAAAGTTGTGACTGTCAGCGATTCCACCGGATGGGTGTATGATCCAGATGGAATTGATGTAGCCGCATTAAAAGAAATCAAAGAAGTGAAGCGCGAGCGTCTGACAGCATACCCGGACTATCGTCCAAATGCCGAGTACCATGAAGGAACCGGGGTCTGGTCCGTAAAAGTGGATATAGCCCTCCCATGTGCGACACAGAATGAACTGCATCTGGAAGATGCGAAGATGCTTGTAGAAAACGGCTGTATTGCAGTTGCGGAAGGTGCAAACATGCCGACAACAATGGAAGCTACAGAATATCTTCAGAAAAGCGGCGTACTCTTTGCACCGGGAAAAGCAGCCAATGCAGGTGGTGTTGCGACATCAGCGCTTGAGATGTCCCAGAACAGTGAGCGGTTAAGCTGGACTTTTGAAGAGGTGGACAGTAAGCTGAAAGGGATCATGGTCAACATTTGCCACAATATGGCAGATGCTGCAAAGAAATACGGTGTAGAAGGGAATTATGTGGCAGGTGCAAATATTGCGGGATTTGAGAAAGTAGTCGACGCAATGAATGCGCAGGGGATCGTATAACAGTCACAAGGCATATTTCCAGTAGAGAAAAAATGAAAAAAGCAAAACACCTGCGGGACAGCCGGACAAGAGACTGCTGTTTGGCAGGTGTTTTTGCTGTCAGATAAAAAGGGCTGTGGGACACATTATGTTACTTGATTTGTGAAGCAGCCCGCAGATACATGAGTTTGTCTGAAAATCTGGGAAAAACAGAGGGTTGGCAAAAAAAATCGGGGTGCAATGCGGATTGATTTGTGCTAAGATGAGTTTAGTAATAAAAAATCTGACAAAACAGTGTTTGGGAGGGAAGCACAATGGAATTGAAATTGAAAGATCTACGCTCATCTAAAAATCCAAAGGCAAGAATTAAGATTTTGCAGGGACATTTTGCAACGGGGAATTCTCACATTAATACTTATATCGATATGTCCACTGTAAAAACCCGGCACAACAATGCCCGGGAGGCGGCAAAAGAGCTTGCGAAAAAATATTTGATGACGACGATGGTCGACACGATCGTCTGCCTGGATGAGACAGAGGTCATCGGGACATTTTTGGCGGAGATCTTATCTGACAGTACAACAATGTCTATGAGCAGCAGAAATAATATTTCGGTGATCACACCGGAGTTCAATCAGGCAGGTCAGATCGTATTCCGGGATAATAAGCAGCGTATGATCAAAAACCAGCAGACATTAGTACTTGCTGCTTCTGTGACATCAGGAAAGACAGTGTCAAAAGCGATTGAATCCGTTCTGTATTATGGGGGAAGTGTCTGTGGAATCTGTTCTATTTTCAGTGCGGTGTCAAAGATTGCAGGTATGGAGATCAACACAATCTTTACAAGCAGCGATGTTCCGGATTACAGAGCGTATGCGCCACATGACTGTCCAATGTGTAAGGAAGGAAAACCGGTCGAAGCGATCGTAAACAGTTATGGATATTCTAAGGTAGATTAAAATTGTGATGTGAGATCAGGAAAGAAAGAGAGGGAGACACTGGAGTTAAGATTCCAATGTCTCTTTCAGATGTAGGGACCATTCTGTAATCAGGCGATCCAGCGAATAGGCGGCATTTGCAGGACTGGTGGAAGGAAGTCTGACTGCTTTTCGTCCGGTGGAAGGAAGGCAGTATTTTTCATAGAGTTTAAAGGCAGTTCCGCCGTTCGTGTAAATCTGTTGGATCGGTGCTGTCTGCAGGATCACAGAAAGATCATTTGGAACGACATTGCGGATACTGCTGTCACTGGAGCCTTCAATCTCGCAGGAAGCGATGACATCCCACACTGCAATATGGTTTCTTAGAAGGAATTCCTTCTTCTCTGCGATCGTAGCCGGCACAGTTTCCTGAAAAAGTGCTGCCAGCAGTTTCCAAAAGCGATTCTGCGGATGATGATAGAAGAACTGTGCTTCCCGGGATTTGACGGAAGGGAAGCTTCCGAGGATCAGCAACCGGGAATCAGTGGTGTAGATTGGTGGGATATTGTGAGACGCATGTTCCATAAACGCCATACTCCTTTCATGTGATCAGGTTGTTATCAATATGCTTATTGTAGCACCAGAGGTGAAACAAGGCAATCCGAACATGGGAAAACCCAGAGGGAATATGAAAATAGATAAAAGTTAGAGTGAGTGAATAAATATCAGACCATAATAAAAAGGGACATAAATTACAAATAGATTTACAGAGGAATGAAAAAAGAGAGGGGCAGTCATATGACGATGCGGGAATTTTGTGAAAAAACAGGAATGAAAAAAGAGACTATCCGGTGTGTGGAGCAGTTTATGCTGGATGAGTCTGTTTATCTGCGTTACAGACAACTGTTTCAGGAAGATCAAATACAGTTTTTCAAGCAGCTAAAAGAAGAACAAAACTGGAGGATGCTGGCGCTTGTGCTTTATATCCGTATGGCTGTGGAGGTATATGAGAAATATAAGGAGAAACAGATAGAGGAGCAGATCTATTTTGATACATTTTCCGATTTCCGGATCTGGAGTGAAGTATGTGAGAAGAAATGCGGAGCCTGTGGACTGACAGAATGTGAATGGCTGAGTCTTCCACTGGAATTAAAAATCTTCCGGCTTGGCAGACTTCAGTTTGAACCGGTCTGCCTGCAAAAAGAAATTCACACAGAGAAGTGCACATTGCCGGAAGGGACAAACGTATTAAATGTACATATTCCGGAAGATGGAAGGCTGGAGACAGACAAATGTCTGGATTCCTTTTTGCAGGCAGAAGCGTTTTTCGGGGAAAGCTTTGCGGCATTTGTCTGCGAATCCTGGCTGATCTCCCCGAAACTAAGAGGACTGTTGGAAAAAGATTCCAACTTGATAAAATTCATGGATCTGTTTGAAAATTATGGGGTGATATATCCATTCCGTCAGGCAGAACAAAGAGTGTTCGGAGAAATCAGCGACCAGAAAGAAACTTACCCGGAGCGTACTTCACTTCAGAGAGCACTGAAAAAATACGTTCTGGATGGAAATGAGCCGGGGATGGGACAAGGGGTCAGGCTGCGTGGCGGGCGGATATCTGCGGCAGAGCAGAATTAATGCAGATTATACAAGTTCTGCGATCCGGGAAACACCGACATAGATCTCGGAGATTTTGTACCAGGTGCGGTAATCCACGGTCCCGGTTTCCGGCAGCCCAAAAACAGACTGGAATTTCCGTACTGCCGCGGAAGTGGCAGGTCCATAGATTCCGTCAGCTGTGATTTTTGGGATTGCAGGATAGGCGCCGGCAATGACATTTAACTCTTCCTGCATCTGACGTACCTTATCGCCGGATGCACCATTTTCAAGAAGATATCCCGGCCACGAAGAAGGGATGCCGGAAATCTCCTGGGCAGTGTTGATATACATGTTGTCACCGTAATAGTAGCGGAGTATCTCGATTGGGGAGTAACCCTGATCACCGAGAGATTTTGAACCCCACTGAGTCATCCAGTTTGGACAGCTCACCTGCCGTCCGTCACAATACTGCGTCAGGATTGGCTGTCGTACGTTGGGTCTTGAAAGATAATCTGCAAAGAGTTCATCTACGATAACGGAAATCGTATCATAGATATTTCGCTCTGGAATCCACTTATGGTCAAATGCGGTGGAAGATGTGATCGTAAAATTATAGCCTTTGTTGCGGTACCACACCACTCACCTTTATTCGTGATTATTTATTGGAGAGAAATAGTATATATGAAAGAATTGTTATTCCTTTCACACGTTTCAGAACCTCCCAATATGAATTTAAATCATAGAGACTTTATGTAAAATAAAATATGGCACAAGCCAAATGCATGCGCATTCGCAAGTGCCACAAATTTTTATTTTCTCCATAAAGGCAGTTTACAGAAAACTTTTTTTATCGTATCGTAGGCTTTCTTAATCTCTGTCTGAATGGACTTAAACGTAATTGTTTCTTCAGTTTTTTCAGGAATTTCATTTTCCTCTGGAGAAAATGCCGTTTCCTCTGCTTCTGCCGAGGGAGATGCGGTTACATCTGTTTTTTCAACTTCTATTGAAAGAAATGCATTGGCTTCTTTTACATAAGGTTTAAATCCCTCAAACTGATAATTTGAAACAATGCGTTCAATATTATCTCTGAGAGGAACATCAAAATAAAAGACTCCTTTATTTTGAAAATTGTCATCTAAAAAATTTTTGCGTTGTACTGCTTTATCAGCCAAGAGCTGTTCATCTTCTTTTACATATCGATTTTTAGACGGAGAAGGTCTTCCGTGATAAATCCAGACAGCTTTTGTTCGTAACAACAGTTCTTTACAAAGACGTTCTTGTTCTTTTCTAGGAAAGTCTTTATTAGCTTCTGCATACTGGTATCCTTGTCCATCCATGTATGGTGGGTCTGCGATAATAAAGGCAGTTTCATCCTGCTGATATTTCTTTAAACAGTAAAATACATCATTTTTTACAACTTCAACATTTTGGTAGAGAGAAGATGCAAATACAAATTCCTCAAGGGCATCTATTTTGGTTTTAGAGATCATTTGATTATTAAACAAACTTAAAAACCAAAATACAGCAGCACTGCCGATTGTGTTTCCTTTTAAGCACGACTCTACACTTTTTTTAAATTTCTTTTTATCCTTGCTTGAATCATAGGCACTGACCAAGAGTTTACACTTTTTCCTAAGACTCTCAGGGTGACTTTTTAATTGTTGTATAAAGTTACGTTTATCAAAATGAATATCATTGTATATATGCTTTAATGAGGGAAGATGACTGTTTCTACAATATTCTTCTGCAAAGCAAGTTAAGATACCACTTCCTCCAAATAATTCCACGGTTCTGGTTATGGACTTTTCTTTGATGAGTTGTCCTATCACTTTGCAAAAATGCTGTTTAAACCAATATTTATTCCCCAAAACAGAAAGAGCTGGCTGTGACAGGCAGGTAATATTCTTTGTTAAACAGATATTTCTTTGTTTTGCATAAATTAAAAATGCTACAAAAAAGGCTATGTTGCTGTACCTGCCACGTGAGACCGCTTGGTTGTCTGGAGTCTTGGGCATGACTGCGTTTATAAAATCCCAGTCTATTTTGCAGATTCTTACAGAATATTCCATAATATTATCCCTATCTTCAATATCTTGAAGAAGCGCATTTAAGAAAAAATCACTTCTATGAATATATCTTTTATCCCATTCTTCTTTGATTAATTTTTTATCGTATGTATCATCCAGTAACTCTGAGATGACACCTGAAGTAAAGGGTTTGTAAAAGGTATCCTCAAAAAGTTTCATAAGCGCTTTTGGAATTTTGATATGTCTCGTAACATATCCAGATTCATACAAAACTGCAAGATTAAAAGAATTTTTTTCTTTTTCCATAATATAATCTCCATTCTTATTTTTTTGGAGATTTTTTAATCTGTGAGAAGGCATACTTCTGGCAGAGAAAAAAATCTCTGCCGTATATATCCTGCCTCAGTTGCAAACCCAAGAATTTGCTGATTACACTGATTTTTTGTAAACCCAGTGAAAAAAGCCTTATCTCGCCAAGAAAAACGCTGACTACAAGTCTGTAAAATCCAAACCACAAGACCACGCAATGTAAACCATGCTTCAACTTTAGCTGACTACAGTAGAGAATAGCTGATTAGGGTGTACAAAAATACAGAACAGAGTCAGCCCATAAAGTATGTAATATTTCGTAGTAAGAAAGAATGAAAATGTTTGAAGTATGGTAGTGGAAATCAACAAAAACAAAGAAATGCTGGTAGACAGTACTCAGAAATATTTACAGAACCATGCAGCATATTTGTGATAAAAGGTTCAAATACAAGTGGTAAGAAATAGAAAATAGAACTGATTTCGTGTAGCATACGCAAACAAATATAATGAAGTCCTTGTGGCAGATATTGATAATATTTTAAAAATCCATGTAGTAGAAATGAGAAAAAGCAGATTATTTTTAGTGGCAAAGAAACGAAAAACAGTGGTGCTTTTCTGAAGCAGACTTTATAAAAATACGGAGATTATCCGTAGCTTTTGGAAGATAAAAAGTGTAATTGAAGCGTAGCTTTCGGCTGAAAAAATCATGGGTTTTTCTGTAGCAATTTTTGAAGATAACAAGCCTGAGAATGTAGCTAAATCAAGGGTTTTCTAGCATTTTACTGTAGAGAAAACTGTATCTGTGCAGAGAGCTTTTTGGGGAGACGCTCCATATAAAGCAATTTATCGCGGAAAGAGAGTGCAAAACATGAGACTGGAACAGAATGAGATTGGATAGGAGGAGAAATATTTTTGGAGAGTTGGGGAGGGTGATACTTTAAAGCTTTTGAGATATAGATATAGATAAACTACTTCAATTGTCAGAAGATGATAAGTAAATAATTAAAAAAATAAAAAGAGATTGATCTGTAAGTCGTATATGAGAGGTGGATTTGTAAGTCGCATATGAGAGGTGGGTCTAGCAGTTTAAACAGTTTGAATAATCTGAATCAAGAAGGATAAAAAAGCAGGGTAAAAGATGAAGCAGTTTCTAAAAGACTCCTATAAACTGGTAAGGTGTAAGCAGGACGCATATAGCAACTTAGGTCTGGCAGTCTGGCAGTTCCAGATAACTACAGATTTGGTAAGGGTAAGCAGGACGCATATAGCAACTTAGGTCTAGCAGTCTTGGGAAGACGCTAAAATGTATAAGTGGTATGGATACATTTTTGAAGACATAAAAAGAATTTAAGAGACATACTTGCATTCAAAAAGAGATGGAGTTAAGCTATACAGAACCTATGAAAAATATGATATGGAGGTGTACGCGTATATGAAAATTCACAAACTACTGAAAGAAGCAAGGGATCAGAGGGAGTATGGCTTGGCTGTTATTGACAGTAGAAAAAGGAAGACTTGTACACTGATATGTATGTGCAGAAAGTATCAGGATGCTGTGAAGTATCGAGAACTTCTTTATGCAGATGGAGAAACAGATGTGATAATCGTTCCGCCATTTAATGAAAATGAGAAGGCTGTACCACCGGAAGAAACGGCTGATTTTTTTAGAGTATGGTATAGTCAGTAAAAAATAGGGGGTATTGACGCTTGTCACGTAAGAATGATACAATTCAAAAAAGGAGGGATTGCATTGTCAGAAGGAATAGCATATCAGAATAAAGACATTGAATTTAAGTTGATGAGCGAAACCTACAAAGAGAAATCTTTTGAGGCTTACGGCTTAAAACTACCAAAGATTAAGGCAGTACTGCCTACCAATTTGCCAGCAGTTTCGGCAAATGAAATGCGTATCGATAATGTGTTTTTACTGGAAGATGACTCTGTTGCTATCGTAGACTATGAGTCAGAGGATAAGGCTTCTAATCGTGTGAAGTATGTAAATTACATTGGTAGGGTTATGCAAAGATATGACACTCAGAACCAAGTCATACCTAAACTTCGTATGATTGTAATCTATACGGGAGACGTGGAACACGCAGAAGATACATGGGAAACACCATGTTTGACACTGAAAATGGAGCAAGTATTCATTCATAGCCTGCCAGATGCTGAAATCTACCAATCTATTAAAAAGAAACTGGATAACAACGAAACACTATCAGATAAGGAACTTATGCAGCTTATCATTCTTCCACTCGCCAAGAAAGGCAAAGAAGAAAAACAGAAAATGATTGAGCAAGTAGTAGACTTGGCTAAACAGATTGATGATGAAAACACACAGGCATTTGTTATCACAGGTATTCTGGTGAGCAGTGATAAGTTCATAGACAGAGATTATGCGAAATCAGTAAGGAGGTATTTGAGTATGACGAAAGTATTTCAGATATTAGAGGAAGAGAAGCAAGAGGCAATCAATTTAGCAGAACAGAAACGTAATATTCATGTAGCAGAAAGTTTAATTAAGGATGAAGTAGATACAGTAGTCATTATGAGAGCCACTGGCTTCTCAAGAGAGCAAATTGAAGAAATCAAGAACAATATGTTGATGACAAAGTAAGGGTATTTGAGTATGACGAAAGTATTCCAGATATTAGAGGAAGAGAAGCAAGAGGCAATCAATTTTGCCAGAAAAGACGAAAGAGTACAGATTGCTGAGAACTTACTAAAAGATGGTCTTGATACAATAATCATTATGAGAGCAACTGGCTTAACAAAAGAAGAAATCGAAGAAATCAAAAACAATATACTGACAACAAAATAAACGTATCAGAAGAGGCTGTCATTTACAGAGTAAGTATCTGGCAGTCTTTTTCTATGCCTGAGATATGGTATTCTTCATCACTTCATAATAGGGGGTATCCCAAGAGGGCTTCAGTTCCTCTGATAACCCCAGCACAATAGATAAAAAATTCCCTTTGTTTTTGTGGACTATAGATAAACATAAAAGAATCGCTTGACTTCTTTCTCATTCAGAGTGATAGATAAAAGACCTAAAAATCATATGAATAGGAGGAAATAGCTATGCAGAAATCAAATTTACCGCAGGGATTAAGAACCTTGCAGAAATGGTATGCTACAAAAGCATTAAGATTTAACCTGCCAATACAAAGAGCGGCAGGTCAGTGGAGTCCACTCCAAAAGTCACTATTAGTTCATTCCTTATTGGCGGATTTTCCAGTTCCACCTTTATATTTTATCAAGTATAAAGAAGGTGACCGTGTCATCTATCAGGCTCTTGACGGGAAACAGCGATGCACTTCTTTGTTTGAGTATATCAACGGTCACTACAAACTGCATTCCAGTACACCAGACGTAGTGATTGACGGTAAAACAATAGAATTGGCTGGCAAGGAATTTAATGATTTATCCGATGAGGTAAAAGATCTTATCAGGGGATATCGATTTACCATTTATCTACTGGAAGATGCGACTGATGATGAAATTGAAGAGGCTTTCGCCCGTCTGAATAATTCTTCCCCACTGACATTGATACAGAAAGCGAGAACTGAAATGGGCAGTGAACTGGCTACATGGACTAGAGAAATAACATGCGCCCCATTCTTCCAAAATGCTGTACCAATGACACTGGCTCAGGCAAGAAGAGAAAGTGAGTTGGAAATACTGTTGCAGTCAATGCTCTTAATAGATGCAAGACACCAGAACTATAATTATAAAGCAATTTCTATGAGGGAGGTAACAAATTACTGTAAAGAAATACGGGGCAATTATCCAACAGAAAAAAGAGAACGAATCAGTAAGATAGTAAACTTTTTGACTGATGCCTTTCCACAACAGATGAAGTTCCTGAAAAAAACCAATGCTGTTATGGTATTCCTCATGGCGGATCTTGCTTTAGAGCATAAGATTACACCAAAAGATTTCAATGCCTTCATTCAGTATTTTTCTGAAAATGTACCATTGGAGTATGAGGAAAACACAGGTGCAGGCAACATCAAACGCACAAAGACAGAAGGCAGACTGAAAGCCATGCAAAACAGTATGGAGAACCACTTCAAATTAAAGGACACGAAAGCTCCGAAGACTTCTTCTAAACCGTTGTTAAAGGAGGAAAAGCAGCAATGAACGTATTAGAATTTCTAGCCGATGTAGATATTATAGAAGGCGAAACAGATGAAACAGTAGAGAGCATGACCTGCATTGACAGAAAACATAATTTTCAATTTTTATTTGTCATTAAAAGGGAGGATAAATATTACTTCCAGTATATCAGCTTCTGCTCTCTCACTCCAGATGTATACAATGAGAAGTTTGAATTATTGAGAAATATATTTTATCAACGTTCCGATGAGGAAGTATGCATGGCAGTTAAACTGCTAATGAACACAGAACTTCTGAATTTTCAGAAGGTAGAGGAACCCCTGATGAGAAACCCTTTCTATTCTGTTCGTGGTACTTGTCATAAGCAATGTCTGTTAAGTTCTGGCTTTGGAAAGGAAAACTGGTGCAAAGAGAAAGCTGTAGGCTACACTGGTACTGGGTATAGATACCCAGATATCATGGAAATATTGGGGGATGTTCTGGAATGGTACTGTACTTGCCCAGATTTGGATGTGGTGTTTATCATGCACGATTATTATCCAGATGATATGGCACATCTGAACTTTGAATACGCTTTTCATGTAAAAGACAAGGTAATCAAAATGACAGACTCTTACGAAGCGGAAAAACTGTATAAAGAATATCACAAGAAGTACCCGATAGACCTCAAGGGAGCAGAGGAATGGATTGCGTATATGAAAAACTGAGAGGTATCAAATCTCAGGTCTTGTGTGGCAGGGGGTATCAGTCAGGCTACAGCCTATTAAGAAAAATAAATTTACATTGCAGGAGGTAAATTGAAGATGAATATGTTAGAATTTTTAGCCAATGTTGTAGTGGAAGAAGGGGAACTGGATACTGCGTTAGCTATGGGTGGGCAGTATGTATTCGTTATCCCCAAGGAAGATCAGTTCTCTTATCAACATGTTATTCTGAAGCCGCAGAATAACAACGGTTTTGATGAGAAGTTTGCTGTGTTGCAGAAATTACTTCGTAACTGTTATGAAAATGAAAAATGCAGAAGGATAAAAATGCTTTTGGAAACAGAAATAAAATATAAAGAAAATATGCTGTCTACGATTGCAGAGTATCCTTTTTATTCTATTCGAGGTACATGTGGCAGGAAGTGCTGTTCAGATGCGTGTGAACGTATTGATTTTCCTTGCTGTAAAAATAAGATGATTGGGTATACTGGCAATGTTATTTATCCAGATCCAGAACCTATTGAATTATTGGGAAGTCTGCTGAACTGGAGTTTTCTTTGTGAAGACCTTGATATTGTATTGATATTACACGATTCTTATCCAGACAGTATGGACGATCTTACTTTTGCCACTGGGTATCAGTTAAGAAATGGTGTGATAAAGGTATTAAATGAAACAGATGCCAAGACTTTATACCAAGAATATAGCGAAAGATATCCGTTTGATATATCAGAAACAGAGCGTTTCCTGCGATATTTACATAGAAAGTAAGGTATCATCTCCTCTTTTGCATAGGAGGTATCCGTCGGGCTTCTTGCCGGCTGAGGAAATAATAAAAAGGAAAAGATGCTGTCTTATCTTCTCCCAATGTCTGTTATCTGTTAGAATCCGACTCCATATTATCGAGAGCGTATTCAATGCATTGTATCACAACTTTGTTAAACGAAAGATTGTTCATGTTAGCAAGTCGTTGTACTTCGTCTATAAGAGGCTTTGGCAGCCTGAGAGACTTGTTCTCGTATTCAGTAGCTTCTTTTTTTAACTTAAACATAAAAATTTTCCCACCTTTCATAGTAAGTATTGTATTTCAAAATCAAGTGTGTTAATATGTTTAAGATATAATATATTTTTCATTATATTTTATAATATAAAAATGGAGGATAAGAAAATGAGAAACAAAAGATTATGGAAAAATCTGATGTTGGCTACTGTTTGTACAGTTGCTTTGGGAACAACATCAGTACCAGTTTTAGCGGCAGATGTAAATCCAGAAGCCGGAACAGCTATTGAAGTGGAGGCAGAAGTCGAAACAGCGGAAATCGAAAAAGAAGAGGCTGTTGAAGAGACAGTTCCAACTCCAGCGCCAGAAGCTGATAAATCAGATGTAGCTGTTAAGGCAGCCGAACCGGATTTAAGCCTTACTGCAAACACAACAGTCTTTGATGGAACACAAGATATTGTTCTTACATTCAGTGTAGATTATGAAGGTAAGTTTACTTGGTTACAAGATACGCTTGACATCAAAGGAAATGCAATAGGAAGTTCCCCGGAACAAGTTTCTGATAAAGAATGGAGAGTTACGGTAAACAAAGACCATATTTTATCTAACCTTAAGAAGCACAATTATTCTAACGGTCAGGAATTTTTCTTAGGCACAAACGGTTGGGGAGTAGAGTATGACGGAAATGGAGATGGTACGCTTGAGTCTGTTGCATTTCCAAACATTTCCTTTACTTATTCAACAGGTGAAACAGATAACGGTGGCGGTACTGAGACCCCAGATCCAGAACAGCCAGACAATACTGGAAAAATAACTAAAGTTGATTTTCCAACATCAGTAGGTGGTGTAGTTACTTTAACAGATGATGACTTTGAAATACTGTCCACTCATACTGGTGACTTTGTGGTTGCTTCCTTTCCTATTGAGGTTCACGTAACATCATCATCAGGTAATTATGAAAAACTTGGTGTTGAGTCTTTAGGCAGTGAATTTGGTTTGTTCACTCCTCAAGATTTTGAAAACGATGGAATTTTTACTTGTGGTATTACTGTGATTAAAGATCAACTTGTAGAAGCAGGTGGTACAAAGACATATAATGCTACACTTACTTTGAGATCTTTTGATGAGGATAATTATATGTCAGTGGTAGACACAGCAGACTTCTCAATCACAGTAAAATATCAGAGCAAAAATAGTGGACAGCACCATGTAGAGATTCCAGAGGGGCAAAGCAGTTTATCCAAAAGAGAAATGGATATTTTAGTAAATATCAATAAAGACAACGATATTATTATTAAGACTAGTGAAGGTGTATATTATTCCTTTGGAAAAGGAACAATGCACCTGATTGATGGAAAAGAAAACTATGATTTGGGATTGGATTTAATTAAAGATTTCAGTCAGTTTGCAAAAACTAAAGGCAGTGAAAATCCATTTTCTGAGGATGAATTTGGATTTTATATTCAATACAATTATTCGGGAGAGTTGCCAGGAACTGCACAGATTACAATTCCGGTGGATACAAAATGGGCAGGCCAGACCTTGTACTATTATGAGGTAATGGATGACGGAACATATCAGTATACGGGACAGAATGCTGTTGTTTCAGAAGATGGAACATATACGGTTACGCAGGATCATTGTTCAGATTATATTGCACTTACAAAAATGCTGAATACAGATAACGAGGAAAATGGTCAGAAGCCTGGGGACAATGGAAATGGCAATGTGGGGAATCAAAATAATACACAGAAACCGGCAGAACAGAAACCGGTATCAGGTCAGACTGTAACATCAGTTACAACTACAAAAACTTCTCCGAAGACGGGAGATATGGCTGCTGTACTTCCGGTATTGGGAACAGGTCTTTCTTCCCTTGGAATTGCGGTTGCATCTATTCTCAGAAAACGGAAATAATTTCATAATTTAAATCATACAAAGCCTTTACCGTACGAAAGCATGGTAAGGGCTTTCTGTATGAAAAAACAGCAAAATCTATCAAGAACCTGCCCGTCTGTCATATCCTAAAAATCGTACCGCCTTTATTTGCCTTTTTCCGCCGGAAAAGTCCTTTCATGGGAAAATATACCTATCCTGCCCTAAAAGCCCCAAAAACCGCCAATATGCTTCATACACGGGGTATTCATATCAAATCCACCCAGAACAATCGCTCTTTAGCGAAGCTTCTTTTCATCGTTTCTTGTATGGGATACAATAAGCACAATTTTCACTGCCCTTTTTTGGCAGAATGTGATAAACCTAAAAAGAACATGCTTTTAGGACTTGCAATCCTTTTTATTCAGAGCTAAAGTGTGGACACAAAAACAAAAGTAGAAAGAGGTGTTTACATGAAAGTTGTAGAACTTCGTGCGGAACGTGCTAAGATTTATGACTCCTTTGAAAGAGAGTGTAATTATTATTCCAGCACTGATAATCAAGAAATATTCTTTAATGGTAAAGTGCGCAAGACAAGCGAAAATGTTCTGAAAGAAAACTATGAGAGGGATAAAGCTTTACTGGAGAAGTTGGATAAAATCAATAACATTCTTATGGAGTCAGATGCCAATACTTACATCGAGGTGCATGGGAAACATCTGAGTATTGCAACAGCGAGAATATATCTTTCAGAATTGGATGCAGAACATTATTTCAAACGTGCAGAGTATAATGGTTGTGATGAGATGTTCTCTTCCTATATAAGCTGTCATACTAATTTACAGTCTGATTTCTATGACAGATGTTGGGTTGGCAGAGATGAAACAGTTTTACTAGACCCAATGCACTTAAAAGAGAAGAAAGCAGAATATTGTGCAAAGGAAACCTCTTGGGGCTATGATTTGCTTACGAAAGTATTGATTTCCGATGCTACAACAGAAGTCAGTTTCATTGAGTAGGGTATCTGCCTATGAGTATGACTGATGTAAGAAACTGGAAGTTACAGCAGTGTAATGATGTCGAAGCTATGTTGCTAATACTGTCTAAAGTTTACAAGCATAGCCGCAACGATAAGCCAAGTGCTGATGCGAAAAGGGTAAAGGTTTTACGCACTGATGAAGATGAAAAAACCAAACCAATAGACGTTATGAAATGTTTACTGCCAGAAATAGAAAAATGTGCCGAGGAGTTTTCAAAACTGGAAGAGATTGTCAATCTGCTCTATGAAAAGGACTTGTACGCATGCCTAAAGGCAGTACAAAAATTAAAGAGAAGTATCTAACAAATAAGTTGGAAACAGCTTGCTGATACTTAGGTATTGGCAGGCTTGTTTTTGTGTATGGAAATGGGGCATCAGATAGAAAAAACAGAGAGCAATATCTTGCCTTGCATTTATGTGCTTGATATACTAAGAAATAAAGGAAAACAGATGTTGTTGGCTGAATAAGATATTGATATAATAATGATAAGAAAATTTTAGGGAAAGGTGGCAGAGAACATGGCAAACGAGGCAGTGTTAAGTAGTGACAAGGAATTTACTTCTTTTATGTTTGACGGACATAACATACGTTTTAAAACATCTCCAAGATTGGAACGATATACGAAAGTAGTTAAATGGGATAACGGATATATTGTTGTTATGGCGAAATACGAAGGATGCGATGAGGAAGAAGAATACATTGACTTGATTCCCATTCTTGAAAACTTATACTTTGATGTGGAAGGTTTTCTGAAACCTATTCAGAAAGTGAGGATTGAATATGTATAGTATGAAACAAATAGCAGATGCAGCGGAAGTGGTTGTGAATGGGTATGCTTTTACAAAGAATGGCGAAAATGTACGAGTACTTAATTTGCATAATCCAGAAAAGGCGGCATATTTAAGTCGAATGGGAGAAGTACTTGAAACAAGTATGGATGATATAGAACTGGAGATTGTACTGGAATATTATCAGAAAAATCGCAAATATATGGAGGAATAATATATATGCCTAAATACTATGAATATAAAGTGTGTGGTTACTATTTGTATTATACCTCACATTGTGTAATTGAGGCGATGCATGTGCATGCCAGTGATAGAAAATTGACAGAGGCTGGCTCTGCAAAATTTTATGTAAAAAAAGCTGGTGAGACAACGATAGAAAATAAAGGGCAACTTACCGATAGAGAAATTAGAATAATTCGTGAATTTATAAAAGAAAATTATAAAGAAATGTATATGAAATGGGCAGAAAAAAGTGATAATGGATTTTATGGAGAATAACGAGTTCTTTGGAAGAATATGTATAAAAATCCAACTTACAAACTTCAAGTAAGAAAGCAAATAACCTATTGATATTTGATGTATCAGTGGGTTATTTTTATGTATGAAAATAGGGTATCAGATAAATCCCAAGATATATTTCCTCAATTCTGCATCAACTCACACATACTATCATTTTCTGCATTTTACCCAGAAAATCAAGAGATCAGGTATCAGACGACGATTTTCACCCTATCAGAAGCACCGCTTTTTGTACCAGATATAGGGTAAGATGTGCATCTGAGAAATTCTGAAAAATTTGTATATTTGAAAACTCATGGGGGTTAGACTCATTTGGAAAATGAGGGATCTATAAGTCTGCTTTTAGGAGTAGGTTTTTATGGAAAATGTAGGTATCTTCTCATGCTCTCTGGTATCTATGTCCTGCCAAAGCATTTTGGACAACAAACAATAGCATTTGTGCTTTTAACATCAGCATATCGTCAGATACCATTAACATATCGTTAGGTAGCAATAGTATGTTGACTGGTAGCAATAGCATGTTGACTGATAACAATAGCACTTAGGCTGATAACATTAACACCTTGTCAGATACCATTAGCATTTGTGCGTCTGCCAATAGCACACACTCCATAAACAATAGCATTTTGAGGTCTGACCAGCTAAATTGGATACGTTTCTATACTTGGTGAAACTAAAATACAATATTATTTTTTGAAAGGCAGGCTTTTATTATGGAGAGATTAACAACAAGAGATTTAGCGGCACGAACACATTTAGCCCCTCAGACGATACTGAATTATGTGAAAGAGGGTCTTATTACACCGATTGATACTTCACCAGACGGAAGATATTACTTTGAAATGTCTGTTGCGGATGATTTGATTACCAGAAACTTACTGAAGAAGTATCCTAATCACACGGCAGTCGTAATTCTGTATAAAGATGAAGACAGCATGAAAGCATTTGAGAACACCTATAATAATTATCTGGAAAATGAAGGTATTTTAAGAATTGATAATCTTGCAGAAACAGTAACAAAAATTCGTGAAGGTATTGAGAAAAATGCTTTGTATGACAGAGTGTTTTGCATGTACCTATGTAAGGAGATTATAAAGAAGTGTAAAATTGAGAGCGAAAAATTAAAATCAAGTTTGCCTGCATATATTATGCAAAATCCTAAACTGGAAGACAGAAATTTACTGTTAGAGAACCTTGATGTTCTGACATCAGACTCCGGTCTATGAGCGTTATGCGCTAAAGGATATTACGGATTTATTAGAACAGCTTAGTGTTTCGAAGGACAAGGATGAACATTTTGAGTTTCCACTAAAAACAAAGACCATAGAAAACATGTACAGAAAGGGAAAACAATCGTACTATGCTAAGGCTTTAAGTGATCAGTTTAAAAAGCTGAAAAAAGGGTATCAGTCCTTGATTAAGATCGACTGTTCTGCGGAAGATAGTATTTATGATTTGCTATACAAAACACGTTATACAGAGCATATAAAATTCTATGGCTGTGAAAATGCTACGAAAGAAATGGAAGAGGTCATACGATTTCTGCAAGACACGAAGCAAACGACAGACTATGGAGAGATGGATGTGCGGTGATATGCATACCTCGAAAGGAACGATAGCTTCATTTTGGTAAGAAACCAGTGTGTTTCAAGTCGATAATAAAATAGATAATAGAAAAAGGTACTGCTGAAATCATCATGTTTTACTGATAATTTTGGCGGTACTTTTTTAACATTTATTCATAATACACTTTGGTTTTTGGAGAAAAACTGGCTCAAACACTGGCTGTCAGAAAAATGCAGAAAAAATAAGAAAAACAGATAATTGATGTGCTTCTGAAACATAGGTTCAATCGTTCCAACCTAAAAATCATCCTTTCTATTTTCTCCTATCAGAACCTTTCTCTTTTGGCTTCTTTTCTCTTGGAGATACAAAGCCGACAATTCTCCTACTGATTTTTTGGTAACTCTAGCCACTTCCAATTTTCCTTGAACAGAGTTAGACTCAGACAGCGTTCAGAAAAGTCCTGCGGAACTTTGTGGAAACTGGGCAGAACTGGCATAGAACAGTCCGTAAAGTGAACGTTCAAAAAAGTATACTTTTACGGTCACTGCAAATCCCTATGAGAATATGCCGAAAATGCGTTCATTAAACTCTGTCTGCCACTTTCCGGACGTTCATGCTTTGTCAGGACTTTTACGAACTGATTTTTCTTTGTAAAAAGTGAAAGTGGGGTGGAACATGGCGGAGAATGGTATTACATGGGGTTACGCAAGAATTTCCTCTGTAACCCAGCATGAGGACAGACAGATTAAAAAATTAAAAGAGTTTGGCTTGGATGAACGTCACATCATTGTGGATAAGGAGTCTGGCAAAAACTTAGAGCGTGAAGGGTATCAGCTATTAAAGACAAAACTGCTTCGTGCCGGAGATACGCTTGTCATTGAAGAACTGGACAGGCTTGCCAGAAAGAAGATCGACATCAAAAGGGAACTGGAGAAGTTTAAAGAAGCAGGTGTTCGTGTAAAGATTTTGGATATTCCTACAACTTTGATAGAGTTCAAAGAGGAAACGCAATGGATACAAGAAATGATAACCAATATCTTGATTGAAGTCTTGGGAGGCTTTGCGGAAGAGGAAAGGCGGAAAATTCTCAAAAGGCAGCGAGAAGGAATTGATGTGGCTCT
>CAUWEA010000017.1:0-38980 GCA_963557735.1 uncultured Faecalimonas sp.
ACTAAGACCAGTATTATGTCTTGATAAATTAGAAATTATTGATATTGCTGATAGAGCGCATTTCCCCGGTATATTTTCTATGGCATTCCAATGTTTCAATACAAAAATCATAAAAAAGTATCCCTGCTTTTGTCGGCATGATATGGTTTCTTCTACGAATCAATAATAATACATCCATCTCTTTTTCAATTGACTTTATTTGCTGGCTCATAGCACATTGAGTAATCCCATTCTTTTTTGCCGCAGCTGTAATACTTTCCAATTGTACAACATCAATAAAATAATATAACTTTTGAAAATTCATAAAACACTCCTCTTATTTTCCGTTCAAAGATACATATTTTAAGAAATCATACAACAACGCCTCCTGATTATTTTTTAAATATGCAACTCCCAGTGTACAGATAAAATGAATATCTGAAATACTGCTCTTCTTGAAATATTGATGATTGTATTCTTCAAAAGACTCCGCTGTAAAAGTAATCCCCTGATTATTTCTCACCTGCATTTTTACTGCCTCAAAAGAATTTGCAAACCTGATATCCATTTTATACTTTGACTTCTTCCGCAATTCCATCCCTTTCTTATGGCAGCTTGGAACCATATCAATTGTTGGTACAATTAAAATTTCTGATTCTAAATCCTTCATTGATAACTGTTCCTTTTGGGCGATCGGATGCTCCTTTGACAAAAAGACCATCTGTTTTTCTGTGAAAAGAATTTTCCACTCTATCCCCGGAATATTTTCTAACTCACATGCTGTCCCAAAAATAATATCAATTTCCTGATTCAGCAATTTATTACATAACGTAGAATAACTTCCCTCTACAAAATTTAAAAGAACATCAGACCGTTTCTGACTATATCCACTGATACACGCCGAAAATTTTTCTTCCATTACTCCTGAAAATCCAATCGTAAATTCCCTCCTTTTCTCTCCTTCGTGAGTATCCTTTATTTTATTTCTTAAAGCTGCATATTCAGATAAAATTTTTACACACTCTTCGTAAAAAATTTTCCCCTCTAAAGTATTTTCAATTCCTCCATGTTCTCTTATAAATAGCTGAAATCCCAACTCCTTTTCCAATGCGGCAATCTGTTGTGTTACCGCACTCTGATATACAAAATTCTTATCTGCAGCTTTTGTAAAGCTGTTTAATTCAAAAACATCCTTAAAATACTGCATTTTCTGCAAATCCATTCTTTTCCCCTGCTTCCATTTTCTTACTATGAGCAATTATACCAAATATAAAATCAAAGATATAATCGCTATTTTCTATATTAATATTTGAAATTTCTATAATCATTAGAAGTTCTACAAGTACCTTCCTCCAAAGAGCAAAAAGTCGCGCGCGCGATGTCGTTAGCAACTTGTTTCCTTTCCGCAAGCTACACATTTTCACGCAAAACGTTTTTTATTACATAAGATTTTCCTATATAATAAGAAAGAGGATCTCAGCCTCTTCCTATCTCCTCGGAAGTCTGTGATCCTCGCTTCTTTTATTTGTATGATCTTTCTGCTTCTGATACTGCTGGCTTCTTCTTGCCTGCATCTGCTGCTGTCTCATCTGATTCTCTTTCATCTGACGGCGTCGTCTCTGTTCTATCAGCCTTCTCTGTCTTCTCCGTTTCCTCTTTCTGTAAATGATTACAACTACAATAAGCCCTAACGCAACGATAATTGCCACCGATACTCCGATAGCTGTCTTTATCTCAGAAGGAATCGTAAAAAGATACTCCTTCTCCTTCTGATCTGCGTCTGCTTTTCCTGCATTTGTTCCAGATTTTGCCCCTTTAAAATAAGAATCTTTCAGAACAATCTCTGCATTTCCGACCGGCTGTCCCTCATAAGTATAAGTTAACATTCCCTTCTTTGATTTCCCGGTCTTATCTTCTGGAACAATTTTTGCTTTTACATCTTTCCATGATACATTTTCAGGAACAACAATATAAGCATCCTCCTCAATTTCCTCCACACCCTTCGGAACTTCTTTTTCTGCCAGAGAAATCTTTTTGAAATTATGGAAAACATACTCTGCCATATTTTTTGTATCCGGGTAAACATGAACTCCATGTGTCTTTAAATTAACAGAGACAAGCTGCAGTTCTCCATTATCTAAATAGGATACAAGCGTAGATAATGCCTGGTCTGTATATCCGGTCTTTCCCCCAACGCATGCCTCATAGAAAGTATCCGTTCCATCATAAAGCATCTGATGGTACTGCTGGAATACCCGTTCCTCATTGACAAGATTTGTAGGAGGGATCCGGTATTCATAAGTATTTGTGATTTTCCGAAATTCCTCATGTTGAAATGCCGCTGATGCAATGATCGCCATATCCCGGGCAGAAACATAATGCTCTTCATCGTGAAGACCGTGTGGGTTGGTGAAATGCGTATTCGTGCATCCAAGTTCCTCTGCCTTCTCGTTCATCATGCGAATAAAATTATCATATCCATCTCCAACCGTGTCGGCAATCGCGTACGCTACCTCATTTGCAGAGGCCAGAAGCATTCCATATAAGGCATCCTCCATCGTAATCTCTTCCCCGGGCTGCATCCCGATACTCGCATCGCCATACTCAAGAAAGGCTACCGACTCTTCCGTAAAATAGACCTTATCTGTCATCTCACTGTTTTCTAATGCTACCAGTGCTGTCATGATCTTCGTGATACTCGCCGGAAATTCTTTCTCGTCAATATTCTTTGCATAAAGGATTGCTCCGCTGTTCATATCCATGATGATTCCCGCTTCTGCAAAAATTCCCGGTCCTTCCGGCCAGTTCTTCAACTCATTGGACTTCACAGGCATCTCATACACTGCCCGTTCTTCATCTGTAACTGCTGCCGCTGCACCTTCTACCTCTGCTGCGGATACTGTCTGCATCTCTGCACCTGAAAAAGCAAGTCCTGCCGCCAGCAGGAATGCAGCTAATCTATATCTCAATTTCATCTGTACTTCCTCCAAAACATCATAAGCGGTATTATAACATATTCTTGGTCTTCTTCCAATAAAAAATACATTCGGTTTTCCCAAAAAATTTCTTTTCATCCTTCTTTAGTTCTATGCTATACTTGCCTTAACAGTGAAATATTACCGGAAATCATCTGGAGGAATGTCAAATGTCTAATATTACAAAATATGCACTGGAAGCATCTTTAAAAAAACTTCTGTTAAAGAAGCCACTCGACAAAATCACGATCGGCGATCTCACTTCTGACTGCGGAATCAGCCGTATGGCATTTTACTATCACTTCAAAGATATCTATGATCTTGTAGAATGGTCATGCCTGGAGGATGCCACAAAAGCTCTACAAGGGAAGAAAACTTATGCCACCTGGCAGGAGGGACTTCTTCAGATCTTTGAAGTGGTCTTTGAAAATAAGCCTTTTATCTTAAATGCCTACCGCTGCCTCAGCCGGGAACAGATTGAGAACTATCTCTTTCAACTCACCTATGAGCTGATCGCCGGAGTGGTAGAAGAGCAGGCTGCTCAGACATCCATCTCTGAAAATGCAAAAAAATTTATTGCAGAATTTTACAAATATAGCTTCGTCGGACTTATGCTTGACTGGATCAAGCAGGGAATGAAAGAGGATTATGCAGAAATCGTGCACAATATCTGTATCACCATGCATGGAACGATCGCAAATTCCATTCATAATTTTACAAAACAAAAGGAATGATAAAAAAATAATCATCTTCCCTGCTTTGTAAATTGTCACAAAAAGAAAAAACATCTATGCTGAAATCACAGAAAAACAATACAGTCATTTCAGAAAGGTGGTCATCTATATGGCAAAGAAAAAATTAGCGATCGGTGTTGCCTCTGCAGTTGCTGCCGGAGCCGGCGCTGCCATTTTATTAAAGAAAAAAGCGGAGAACGAATCTCACGCTACTTCGTCAAAAGATCATTCCCCAAATTCCGATTACCGCAATACTGAGCGCGGCAAACATGAGAAAAATAAAAAAGGAATCTACTATTCGAATGGAAATTATGAGGCATTTGCCCGACCAGAAAAACCTGAAGGTGTTGACCAGAAACATGCTTACATCGTAGGAAGCGGCCTTGCGGCACTGTCAGCTGCCTGCTTCCTTGTAAGAGATGCCCAGATGCCTGGTTCTCACATTCATATTTTAGAAGCGATGGATATTGCAGGGGGAGCCTGTGACGGAATCTTTGATCCTTCCCGCGGTTATATCATGCGCGGTGGAAGAGAAATGGAAGATCATTTTGAATGTCTCTGGGATCTGTTCCACAGCATTCCTTCTTTGGAAACACCTGGCGCTTCTGTCCTTGACGAATACTACTGGCTCAACAAGCATGATCCAAATTATTCTCTCTGCCGCGCGACCGTACAGCGGGGAAAAGATGCACATACTGACGGAAAATTTAATTTAAGTCAGAAGGGGTGCTTGGAGATCATGAAATTATTTATGACGAAAGATGAAGATCTCTACGATAAGACAATCGAGGATGTCTTTGACGACGAAGTGTTCAACTCCACCTTCTGGCTGTACTGGAGAACTATGTTTGCATTTGAAAACTGGCACAGCGCATTGGAAATGAAGTTGTATTTCCAACGTTTCATCCACCATATTGCAGGGCTTCCGGATTTCAGCGCACTGAAATTCACAAAATACAATCAATACGAATCTCTCATTCTTCCAATGCAGAAATATTTGGAAAATGCAGGTGTTGATTTCCAGTTCAATACAGAAGTCACCAATGTCGTATTTGAATTTAAAGATCATAAAAAGGTAGCCTCTGCAATCGAATGCAAAGTCAGAGGTGTTGAGCAGGGAATCCTCCTGACAGAAAATGACCTTGTATTCGTCACAAACGGAAGCTGTACAGAAGGAACTATCTACGGTGACCAGAATCATGCGCCAAACGGTGATGCAGAAGTACGCACAAGCGGCTGCTGGAATCTCTGGAAAAATATCGCACGGCAGGATCCGTCTTTTGGACACCCTGAAAAATTCTGCTCTGATATTTCCAAGACGAACTGGGAGTCTGCAACAATCACAACTCTGGATGATAAAATCATTCCTTACATCACAAAAATCTGCAAGCGCGATCCAAAGAGCGGCAAAGTTGTGACCGGAGGAATTGTAAGCTGCCAGGATTCCAAATGGCTCATGAGCTGGACGATCAACCGTCAGGGACAGTTCAAAGAGCAGGATAAAGATAAAGTGTGCGTATGGGTATACGGGCTCTTTACCGATGTACCGGGCGATTTTGTCAAAAAGCCAATGCGCGAATGTACCGGAAAAGAAATCACCGAAGAATGGCTGTATCACATCGGAGTGCCGGTTGAGCAGATCCCAGTGCTGGCAGAACAGAGCGCTGTGTGTGTACCAACTATGATGCCATACATCACTGCATTCTTCATGCCGCGTACAAAGGGAGACCGACCGGATGTCATCCCGGACGGATGTGTCAATTTTGCTTTCCTCGGACAGTTTGCCGACACACCGCGTGATACAGTATTTACGACAGAATATTCTGTGCGTACTGCTATGGAAGCGGTATACGGACTTCTCGGAGTCGACCGGGGCGTGCCGGAAGTCTGGGGCAGCGTCTATGATATCCGGGATCTGCTCGACAGTTCTGTGAAACTCATGGATGGGAAATCTCCTCTCGACATTCAGCTGCCTGGACCACTGAACGCACTGAAAAAACCTCTGATCCGTGTTGTAAAAGGTACTGTGATTGAAAAACTACTTCGTGATCACGATATCCTGACAGATCACATGTAATCTTGTTTCCAAATACTAAATCCGGCTCTCAGATACCATAAAAAATACGTCTTCGCAGGATCTTAGAAATATCTTTTTAAAATATGACAAGATCTCTGCAAGGCGTATTTTTTCTATGATCACTTTTAAATCCTTTCCCTATGAAAGTCCCAGCAATCCTTTTCTATCTGCGTATAACTGTCCTTCTACCGGAATGTTGCCTGATTCGCATAATTTACTGCAATATAGCTTTTTCCTCTGTTGATTTTAATCTCTTCCCCATTCTGGTCATAGAAGCGAAGACGTGACTGTTCATTGTTTGTATCCTTTGACCAGTGGATTTTCTGAACACCCCCATTGGAAACATAATATCCTACTGAATCAGTTGCACCATCCCAGTCTACATCCTTATGTCCCACCTCGTCACGTACCTTAATAGATGTTTCCAGTACAAATACATTTGTAAATGCAAGCTGCTCTCCCGTATTTCCATCGATCTGCGCCTTCCCATTTAAATCCTTTACATATACTTTTTTTGTCTCATCATAAGTAAGGGTAGCCCGTGCAGCGCCAAAATTAATGTCAACTTCCCGGCACTCTTCTCCCTGCGGTTTTATCTGTTCATGCAAACCATGAAACAGAAAAGCTGCATCCTTCTTATCTTCCTCAATATCGGTCCGCATCCCCCTCGACTGCACAACATCAGCTAACTGTGTGCCATCAAAATATCCAGTGTGTTCCAAATCATAGCCCGCATTTAGACGATCCTGATCCCGCCCAAACAAACCGCTCCCATCGCTGATTCCATCAATCTGGTCAAGGTTCAGTGAAGCAATGTATTCTGAAATAGTGTCGTCGCTTCCCCAGTTTATGTAAAATGCATCAAACCCTTCTGAAAATGCCGGAAAATATGCACGGCAGCTTCTAACTGCACAGATTTTTGGAACAGTCGTATAATCGCCGTACAGTGCCATAAATCTGGTAGCATCCCCTTCGACTGGAATTTCAAAAATAATATCTGCCTTTCCCACTCCATACTGCGGCATCGCAGGTTCCACATTATTGACCATAACTGCCACCGGGCGTTTCCCGATCGCCCCTTCTGTCAGATCCGGTACTCCCGTCAAAAGATTTTGATTGGCAGGGATCTCTTCTGCCGGCTCAGACAGATCCTTTTTTTCTTGTTTCTCTATCTTTGCACTTGTTTTGTCTGCTTTCACAGACTGCTCTTCCTTATTCTTCCCACACCCCGGCATAATTGCTATCAGCAAACACATTGATAATATTAATGCTCTTCTTTTCATCTGACTTCCTCCTATTACTGATCTTTTAATCATCTGCCTTTATTTTATCACACATGGAAAATAATACCAGACTTTTCTTCCTGATTATCTCCTGTGGAAATACTTATCTTCATTCTTCTGCGATCATATAGATTTATCCCGACCTTTTAATTTCCAAGAAACCAGAATAACTTTTACTCCAAAAGAAGAAGCCTCCTGCCTTATTGCATGCAGTTGGCTTCTCTTTCTATCGCTCCCCTCAGATATCATTTTCTGACATTCCCCTGCTTTGTGTCAAAAAATTTACATTATATTCTTCCTATTTCACAACAAGATTGTCCTTTGCCTCATATGCAAAATCTTCATCCAGCGGGAAGATCGGTCTTGGCACTTTCGTGTAATTTAACGTCTTCAGATCTTCATTTGTGCTTCCTTTTGTGAGCGCCATAATGCTTCTCTTGGCGATTGCATCCTGGTCTGCAGTCAGATACCCTAATTTACATACGACAATATCTGCTTCCTTCGGATCTCTTCCAAGATCTGTGAATACGTCCGGAGAAACATAACCGATATGACCCTCTGCAAGTACAACGTCAACACCGCAGGAACTAAACAGTGCAATATCGCAAGGAATCGATGTCTTCTTCCATTTCTCCACATAAGCCTTGACCGTTCCGGTTGCTGTGATCGGCTGTGTTGTCGTCGTGTCAAACTTTGCACCGAAGGTGATCGTAACTTCTTCCCCGACTTTTCCCTTACAAGCCAGTGTCGCTTCCGGGTCATAGATTCCGCCATAGAGAACCGGTGTTTTTAACTGCTCTGTACGAGGATCATCCATAATTCGTTTTAAGAATCCGGTACAGTCCGAAGAAGATCCTGCTGTCGGGTTGTCTCCGGAATCAGAAAGGTATACCGGAAGTTCCTGTCCGTTTGCAATCGCATCAAAAGCGACATTTAATGTCTCTTCCTCTGTATATGTCTCTGTCTGGAAACAGAAATCATTTCTTGTATTCCAGATGATCTCCGCAAGACGAAGCGCCTCGCGGTCAGCCAGTTCCTGATCTTCTGCTACCACATAGACTGCGACAGAACTGTCCTCATTGTCTGCCCAAGGAAATCCCATCAGATAAGAAGCCGCAAGGATTCCTTCTTTCTGCTCTGTCTCGCGCAGCTTGGTGATCAGCCCTTTCATCGGCTCTACCGTTGTGGAAGACTGCTCTCCTGCGATCAGAATCGGAACCTTTACCCAGGCAGATTTTGCCTGTACATGATTTTCCAATGCTGCGATCATCATCTGTGCCGCATGTACCCCGGTCTCATACCGGTCTGTGTGCGGAGCACACTTAAATCCGACAAATCCGTCACAGTTCTCATGCATACGCACGGTCATCGTCGTGTGCATGTCCAGCGCGCAGAAAATTGGAATGTCCGGGAACATCTCCCTTAATTCTTCCAGCAGATATCCTTCTGCATCTCCAAGTCCTTTCACTCTCATAGATCCGTGAAGTGCAAGTGTAATCGCATCCAGCGGCTTTTCTTCCTGCACCTGATGCGCTCTCTCAAGGATCTCTGCTTTCAGTCCCATATAAAAGTCATGATCTACTTCCCCATTTGGAACTGCGCTTGCAAAAAGTGTCGGTACTACTTCATATCCTTGTTCCTGAAGCGTATCCATCACTCCGCGCAGCGGATCATTTTTTGGATTTCTCTCAAAAAGTTTTTCTCCCCGGACAACACCGAAGTCATTTTCTCCGGCAATGATTGGATTGAATGAATTAGATTCATGCATCATCGATGCAACTAATACTCGTTTCATTTCTATTCCTCCTAAGCAAACGATATACTTCTAATATAAATGACATGCCACTACATGTCCAGGCTCAATCTCTTTTGCTTCTGGTTTCGTCTTCAGACATTCCGGCTTGCAGTATTTACATCTCGTTGCAAACGGACATCCTTCCGGCAGATTTACCGTACTTGGAATATCCCCTTCCAGAATGATCCGCTCTTTCTTTCGTCCCGGATCCGGAATCGGCACCGCCGATAACAATGCCTGTGTGTACGGATGTGACGGATTGTTGTAGATCATCTCTTTTGGCGCCATCTCCACAATAAATCCAAGATACATTACTGCAATCCGGTCAGAGATCATCTCTACAACAGATAAGTCGTGAGAGATAAACATATAAGTCAGATCGAAGCTTTTCTGAAGATCATGAAGAAGATTCAATACCTGCGCCTGAATGGAAACATCCAGCGCTGAAATCGGTTCATCGGCGATGATCAGCTTTGGTTTTACTGTCAGCGCTCTCGCAATTCCGATCCTCTGCTTCTGTCCACCTGAGAACTCGTGCGGAAAACGCTGTGCATGTTTTGCGCTTAATCCTACAATCTCCAAAAGCTTATGTACTTCTTTCATCCGCTCTGCCTTTGTCATCTTTGTATGGATCAAAAGCGGCTCTTCCACAAGATCCTCCACTCTCATACGCGGATTTAAGCTTCCCGCCGGATCCTGGAAGATCATCTGCATCTCTTTTCGCAGAGGTCTTACCTGCGCCTGTGTCATCTGATCGATCCGCTGTCCGTCAAACCAGATTTCCCCGCTGTCCGGCATCAACAGATGATTGATCAGCCTTCCTGTCGTACTTTTCCCACATCCGGATTCTCCTACGACAGAGAACGTCTCACCTTTATAGATATCAAAACTTACATTATTTACCGCATGTACAAATTTATCCGGTTTCCCAAGCAGTGTCTTTCCGACCGGGAAAGTTTTTGTCACATTTTTTACAGAAACTAATGTATCCATACTACTTTTCCCCCTTTCTGTCTTCGCTGGCAAGCCAGCATCTGCTGTAATGATTTTCACCTACTTCAAATAACTCCGGTTTTCCTGCCCGGCATTTTTCTGTCGCATATTTACAGCGCGGTGCAAATCTGCAGCCAGACGGCAGAGAAGACAGATCCGGTACACTTCCCGGAATACTCGGAAGCACTTTGACTCCTGAGCCAAGCTTCGGTACAGATGCGATCAGACCTTTTGTATATGGATGCTGCGGCGCATTGAATAATTCATCAATCGGCGCCTCCTCCACAATCTCTCCTGCATACATAACGATCGCTCTTGTACACATCTCTGCAACAACACCAAGGTCGTGAGTGATCATCAGGATACTCATTCCCTTTTCCTCCTGGATCTTTTTCATCAGATCAAGAATCTGTGCCTGGATCGTAACATCCAGCGCAGTCGTCGGCTCATCGGCAATCAAAAGCTTTGGCTGGCAGCTCATCGCCATCGCGATCATTACACGCTGGCTCATACCTCCTGACAGCTGATGCGGGTAATTTTTCAGGACACGCTCCGGATCAGGGATCCCCACCTGCGCCAGAATTTCCGCTGCCCGCTTTCTTGCCTCCTCTTTGGAGAGATCTGTATGAAGACGGATTCCCTCGATCATCTGCTTATCAATCCGCATTGCCGGGTTCAGACTGCTCATCGGCTCCTGAAAGATCATGCTCATCTCTCCGCCGCGGATCTCGCGCATCTCTTTCTCACTGATCTTTAACAGATCTTTCCCTTCAAAAAGTACTTCACCTTTTGTAACCTTTCCGCTGGTAGCTGTGAGAAGCCCCATAATCGACAGAGAAGTAACACTTTTCCCACATCCGGATTCTCCTACCAGTCCGAGGATCTCTCCTTTTCCTATTGAAAAACTAATCTCATTTACCGCAGTCACACTGGAAGTCTTACTGGAAAAGAATTCCGTTCTTAACTGCTTCACTTCAAGCAAATTTTCTTGTTTCATCGTATACTCCTTTCACTGCCTCTCCCACTACTTAATCTTCGGATCAAGTGTATCTCTCAGACCGTCACCAAACAGATTAAATGCAAGTACCGTTATAAAAATGATCAGACCAGGAAAATATACCATATGTGATGCAATTCCCAGGTAACTTCTTCCCTGCGAGAGCATTGCTCCCCATTCCGGCTCTGAGACATTTGCGCCAAATCCCAAAAAGCTCAGGGATGCTGCCGCCATGATCGCACTTCCGATTCTCATTGTAAAGTTGACGATCAGTGACTGGATCGTTCCCGGGAAAATATGTACGAACAATAACCGGAAATCATTACATCCAAGGCTCTGTGCCACTTCTACATAAAGAGAATTCTTTACCGCCAGCGTCGAACTTCGCATAATTCGTGCAAAACTCGGCACCGTAAATACCATAACCGCGATAAATACGTTGATAATACCAGGTCCTAAAATTGCCACGATCGCAATCGCAAGGAGAATATCCGGGAAACTGAAAAGCACATCTGAACTTCTCATAACCAGCATCTCGATGATCCCGCCATAATATCCTGCCAGAAGTCCGAGAATACTTCCGAGCGCAGCGCCGACTACTACGGAAGACAGCGCCACACCAAGTGTCAGTCTTGTTCCTACGAGCATACGGCTTAAAATATCACGTCCATAGTTATCTGTTCCAAACCAGTGCTTCGCGCTAGGCCCTGCAAGTGTATTTGCATAATCATATTCTGTATAATCATACGGAGTAACATAAGGTCCGATGATCGCAATGATCACCAGAAGGAAAATAATGATCAGACCTGCGACAGCCGTTTTTCTTTTTAAAAATTTTTTCAGAAACGACTTGAACCGCCCGTCTTTATCGGACTGTATATTTTCATCAATATATGTTTTTTCAAACTCTGTATTTTCTTGTTTTTTTACTTGTTCTTCAGCCATTATACATTCCTCCCTCACAACTAATCATATCGAATCTTCGGATTGATCACACCATACAGCAAGTCAACGATCAAGTTGATGATAACGTACTGGAACGCAAACAGCATCAGCAGTCCCTGGATCACCGGGTAGTCACGGAATGCAATGGAATCCACCAGAAGACGTCCCATTCCCGGGATAGAAAATACTGTCTCTGTCAGAACAGATCCTGACAGTAATCCACCAATCTGAAGACCTAAAATCGTAATAACCTGAATCAGCGAGTTACGGAATGCATGCAGGAACATAACTAAAAATTCTTTCTGTCCTTTTGCTCTTGCTGTTCTGACATAATCCTCTCTCAATGTCTCTAACATAGAAGAACGGGAGTATCTCGCCAGAACTGCCATGATTCCACATCCCATCGTAAACGATGGTAAAATATATCCGGTCCAGGAATCCAGTCCTCCTGACGGAAGCCATCCTAACTGTACCGAAAAAATCTGGATTCCCATCAGACCAAGCCAGAATCCCGGTGCGGAAAGCCCGGTGATCGCCAACAGCATACAGCCGTGATCCAGTGCTTTTCCTCTCTTGATCGCTGAGATCACACCGATAAAAATACCTAATACCGGCGCCCATAAAATTCCTGCGAATACAAGCTTTAATGTATTCTGCATTCTGTCTACGATCAGTTCTGCTACCGGAGTATCAGATTTTAAACTTCTTCCAAGGTCTCCGGTAAACAAACCTTTCATATAGTTCACATACTGCACGATCAGCGGATCGTTTAATCCGTACTCTTCGCGAATCGCCTCTACTTCTGACTGTTCTGCATCCAGTCCTGCCATTGTTCTCGCCGGATCTCCCGGGATCATATGAATAAATAAAAATACTAAAATCGAGATTACCAGCATCAATGGTATCGTCTGCAGGATTCGCTTGACAAAATATCGACTCATATCTTCTCACTCCAACTTCATTTTCTCCGATGTTTCATCGGGTATCTCTGCTGTCATATCCTGAAAAGGACAAGTTCTGTATCCATACATCACAGATGTATCTTGAAAAAAGGGCAGCTTACGGCGCTGCCCTTTTCCTAGTATCAACCACATATTGATTAGTGATTCAGTCCGGCATTTGTTACAATAAGACTTCCACCTGGTAAGTATTTCACACCTGTTACATAAGCTTTCTGACCAATGATCGCATTGTCACATCCTAAGAACATCCAAGGACACTCTTCCCATGCGATTTCCTGTGCTTTTGCATAACTTTCTGTAATTTCTTTTTCATCTGTTGTCACTAAAGCTTTATCTAATGCAGCATCAAACTCTGCATTGCTGTAAAATGCTGTATTGTATCCTGCTGGCGGGAATTTCTCTGTATGTAAAATACTTCTCATACATCCGTCTGCATCATAAGATCCCGGACTCCAGTTTACATACCACATCTCAACCTCTGTCTCATTCTCCGGTGCGCTTGTCATATCAGCGATGGTTGTAGATTCCATCGGAAGAACGTTGACTTCAATATTGATCTCTGCAAGCTGCTGTTTTACGAACTCTGCACCCTGCATCTCAAGTGTTGTATTGTCCACCCAGAGATCGATCGGGAAGCCATCTTCATATCCGGCTTCTTTCATCAGAGATTTTGCCTTCTCTAAATCAAGTGAGTACGGTGTCTGCTCTGAATAGTAAGGAACTGCTTCTGAGAATAAAGAAGTAGGTTCTTTTGCATATCCCTGGAATACAACTTCACAGTATGCTTTACTGTCAAATGCATAGTTCATTGCCTGACGAACTTTCACATCTTTTAACGGCTGTCTTCCATCATCCAGTTTGTAGTTCTGATTTAATGTTACATAGCGGTATGTCAATCCGTTCAGATTCACTACTTCTACAGATTTGTCGTTCTCAACTTTTTCTACCTGGATCGGCGGTACTGGATAAATGATATCTGCCTCTCCGGTCTGTAACATCGCAATACGTGCACCGTCTTCCGGAACAACCTGGAATGTCAGAGAATCCAGTGTAGACTTTTCACCCCAATAGTCTTCGTTCGGAACTACTTTTGTATATCCGCCGTCAACACGGTCTGCCAGTTTAAACGGTCCTGTTCCTGCGGATTCTTTTGCAAGTCCGTCAGATCCTTTTTCTTTGATTGCTTTCGGACTTACCATTCTTACCTGTGTCACTTTGTTGATAAATGTGTTGTTCGGCTCGTCCAGTGTGATCGTAACTTCATACTCGCTGTCTGCTGTCACATTTACCCAGCTCTTAATAGAGCTTGCAAGACGAAGTGATTCGTCCTCTTTTCCTCTCTGCCAGTTTGCTACAACTGCCTCTGCATTGAAAGGCTCTCCATCGTGGAATTTAACTCCCTCTCTCAACTTAAATGTGTAGCTTAATCCGTCCTCAGACATCTCCCAGCTTTCTGCTAATAATGGCTGGATTTCCAGATTTTCATCAAACGCCAAAAGTGTCTCGTACATAGAATTTGTAACAAGATTGGAATTTCCGTTTGAAGAAACATGCGG
This sequence comes from uncultured Faecalimonas sp., assembly GCA_963557735.1. Classification (GTDB taxonomy): domain Bacteria; phylum Bacillota; class Clostridia; order Lachnospirales; family Lachnospiraceae; genus Faecalimonas. The sequence goes on from CAUWEA010000017.1 coordinate 14,297, forward strand.
ATCCAGATGTGTCGCATCCGTCTGCACTGCGATTACCATATCGTTATCTGGAGATTTTACATTTGATACCGCTTTCTTCCCCGTATCGTCTTTTTTGCTCTCGGAAGATTTATCATTTCCTCCTCCGCAGCCTGCCAGGCTTAATGTAAGCATGGCCGTAAGAATCAGTGCTATTTTCTTTTTCATCTTTTCTCCTTTCTGCGGCATGTTTCCCTCTCTGTCCGCCGCCCTTTCATATTAGTCATTATATATATTTTCTCTTTTATATTCAACATAATTTAGTTATTTTTTAACAGTTACTTTATTTTTAAAGTTTTCCATTATGTAATTATTATTATTTTCAATTCTTTCAAGTTATTTTTTTATTTATTTTTGTATGTATGGATTAATTTTTTAACTTTCTGCCTCCACCGGAATAAACTGGAACGTTGTTACATCAAACAATCCCATGTCCGTCAGTTTAAGCTCCGGGATCACTGCCAGCGACATAAAGCAAAGCGTCATGACGGGTTCTACCTCTCCACAGATTCCAAGTTCTGTGTATGCCTTTTCATGGATTTCTGTCAGTTTCTGATCCACCCATTCTCCGCTCTTGTCACTCATCAGTCCGGCAACCGGCATAGGCATTCCCTCGATGACCTTTCCTTCTTTCACAAGCACGATACCGCCCTCCTGCCGGATCAGGCTTTCCACTGCAAATGCAATTTCTTCATCACTGACTCCGACTGCTATGATATTGTGAGAATCATGCGCCACAGAAAGTGCTGCCGCTCCTTCTTTGATTCCATAGCCTTTCAGGAAACCACAAGCCACATTTCCCGTTCCCTGATGCCTCTCGACAACAGCGATCTTCACGATATCTTTGTCCTTCTCCCAGACAAACTCACCATTTTCGTCAACTTTGATCTCCTCAACTGTTTTCTTTGTCACAACACCGCCTGGCTGGATCTCGATCACATTTACCCGGTTCGTCTTTAACTTCATCTTTAACTTTTCTTCGGAAAATCCTTTGACAACTACGCTTCCTCTGACCGGTGTAATATCTGCATACGCTGTCTCCGGAAGATATTTGCCATTTTCTGCAGTCAGTTTTCCACGGATCCACACTTTTTCCGCCTCAAACTGCTCCAGATCTCTCATCAATACAATATCTGCCTGATATCCCGGTGCGATCGCTCCTTTTTCCCGCAATCCAAAGCACTCTGCGGCGTTTAACGTTGCCATGCGGATTGCCGTAATGGCATCCAGTCCTTCTTCGATACAGATCTGCAGATGATTATCCAAATGCCCCTCATGCAGGATCGTCTTTGGCTGACGGTCATCCGAACACAGAAGACACCGTCTGCTGTTCTGCGGAGTCACTCCTTTCAGCAAAGTTCTCAGATTATGGCAGGCGGATCCCTGCCTTAACAGAATATACATTCCTCTTTCAAGCCGGTCATTCATTTCTTCTACGGTAGAGCATTCATGGTCTGCAAGGATCCTTGCAGCCGCATAAGCATTCAATTCTTTCCCACAGATACCCGGTCCATGTCCATCGATCACCTTACCGGCGCGCTTCGCTACGAGCAATTTTTCAAGAACACTGTCATCTGCCCCGATCACACCCGGGAAATTCATAAATTCTCCGAGTCCGAGTACCCCTTCTCTGTGGATCGGCTCCTCCATCTCCTCTACTCCGATCACAGCTCCTGCATGCTCAAACGGCGTCGCCGGCACGCAGGACGGAACAACATACTGGATATCCAGCGCTGTTTTCTCTGCTGCCTCCATCATATAATCCAGCCCTTTGATCCCACAGACATTCACAATCTCGTGTGGATCTGCAATGATCGTTGTAGTTCCATGCGGCACTAAAAGCCGCCCGATCTCCTCCGGTGTCACATAAGAAGATTCAATATGGATATGACTGTCGATCAGCCCAGGAACTGCATAGGCTCCTTCTGCGTCTACAATCTCTTTTCCTTCATATTCTCCTATGCCCGCAATCTGAGAACCGCTGACTGCGATATCTCCCTCAACGATCTCTCCTGAAAATACATTTACCACCTTACAGTTCTTGATCACAAGATCCGCCGGAATTCTCCCCGCCGCTGTATCGATCAATTTTTTCAATTCTTGTTTCTCCATGCTTTCTCTCCCTTTTCTGGCTGTTTATACGCTTACAATGTTCAGTGAAAATTATAGCATATCCCTATCCTCCTCTCAACCGTTATAAATTTTCCAACTCCTATATCCAGTACTCTAAACTGCATAGCAAAAGGATGCGCTTTACCCGATAATATCTCTTTCGCTAAAGCGCATCCTCACTTTTCTATTATGTTCTTTTTTACCCGACTGCTCCTTTAACTTTATTTTGCCAGTCTGTAAATCGCTTCCAAATAGATTTTCATCCACATATCAAGCCGATCTAATTCTAAATACTCATTTCTCTGATGCATAAGATCCGGCTGTCCCGGAAGAATTGCTCCAAATGCAACACAATTATCAAGCGCTCTGGCATAGGAACACGCTCCGTCCACCTGCGGCTCTGCCTCTGTATCCCCAGTCACATCTTTATAAACATCCATCAGTGTTTCTACAAGAAAACTATCTTTCGGTGTGTAAATGGACTCTGTAATGTCCGGGTGTTCGAAACGGAAGCGTGTTCCGGCTACTCCTCTCTCCACACACTTCTGTGCCTCTTTGCATGGATAAGATACCGGAACCCGGTTATCAACAGAGAAAATCAGTTTCTGATCTGACACTTCCACCTTGCCAACATTAAAACTTAATTTGCCGGATACTTCATCTTGTAAATCTACTCCCAGATTTCTTCCGTGAAGATCAAATCCGATCTTCTCCATATAGAACTGTGCAATCTCACCCAGATCCCCCGCAGGGCAGAGCTGACGGAGTGCACTCATCAAACCGGTTACTGCATTTATTCCCCGCTCCGGTGTTGCGGCATGTGCTGAAACACCAAAGACCTCCAGCTTCAGTTTTTCACCCTCCTGCTTCACTTTATAGCTACATCCAGTTTCCTTCTCCCACAGGCTTTTCTTTGCTTCGATACCTTCCTCCATCTCCCGGGGAAGAATGGCATATGCATATTCTGGAACTGAATTAAACGCATTTCCTCCGGCGAGGACAATTTCCTCATTTAAATCTGTTACGAGTTCATACTGAAACACACCTTTTTCTCCATGCTTTAATGGAAATTCCGCATCCGGGGTAAAAGAAATCTGCGGTGGTGTAATTTTCTTTTTATTAAAATAATAATCCATACACCGCCAGTCTGTTTCCTCATTTGCCCCAACAATCAGACGAACTTTTTTTGTGAGCGGAAGTTCCATCTCATTTAAGATTTTCAACGCATGCAGACAGACTACCATCGGGCCTTTATTGTCGAGTACTCCACGACCATACAGTTTCCCGTCAATAATCTCCGGTGAGAACGGATCGCATATCCATCCGTCCCCACAAGGCACAACATCTACATGTCCAAGGATTCCGACTATTTCTTCACCTTCTCCATAATCTGCATGACCTGCATAATTATCAAAATTCTCTGTGTGAAATCCCATCTCTTCAGCAATACCCAGAAAACATTTTAATGCCTCTGCAGGACCTTCTCCAAATGGCATTCCTTCCTGTGGATCTGCTTCCACACTGTTTACAGATACCATTTTCTTAATATCAAAAATCAGACTTTCCCGGTCTTCTCTTATCTTTGTTTCAAAATCCATCTATCTTTCTGCCATCCAATCAGGCACAAGCCAGATTGAACTTCTCCTTTCTCTACATCTCACTCCTTACAGCACTACCTGAACCAGCAGCATCACTGCACTGAATCCCGCCATAATCATCATAAGCGGCATAATAAATTTCAACCATTTATCATAAGTAACATCTACCATCGCAAGCGTTGCAAGAATGAGTCCAGTTGGTGTGATAAAAGAAATCAGACCTAATCCATATGCGTACGCTGAGACAATCGCTGCTCTCGAAACTCCCACTGTGTCTGCAAGCGGCGCCATAATCGGTACAGACAACACCGCAAGACCAGAGGAAGAGGAAATAAAGAATCCCAGTACAATAAATACAAGCATCATCAGAATAATAAATACAAACGGATTCATTCCACTGATTGCCCCTGAGAAGAACTCAAGAATTGTATCAGATACCATACCATTTTCAAGAATAATATTAATACCGCGGGCAACTCCGACAACAAGTGCCACACTCATCAAATCTGCCGCTCCTCCAATAAACTGATCCATAAAGTTTTTCTCACCAATTCCTGATGTAAATGCAAGAAGGATGGAACATCCAAGGAACAATGCTGTCATCATGTCAAACCACCATCCCTGCGAAACAAGCCCCCACACAAGAATTGCAAAAGAAGCTCCAAATACAAGCAGAGAAAGTTTCATTCTTACTGTAAATTCCGGCACTTCTCCCTGGTGACCAAATTTCTGCATATGATACTCGTACTGGTCATAACAGATAGATTTTGTCGGATCATCTTTTACTTTCTTTGCATATCTCAAAATATATACAAGAGAAATAAGAACTCCGAGTACCAGCGCCACCGTACGGATTCCCATTCCGTCTGCCAGACTGATTCCTGCCGCATTGGATGCATTTCCTGCCGAAAACGGATTAATTGTAGGGAACATCGTTCCAATCGAAGATCCCATATAAATGGCTGCAATACATGTCATAACATCATATCCGGCTGCCAGAAAGACCGGTACGAGGATCGGATATAGTGCGATTGTTTCCTCCGCAAGTCCAAAAGTCGTTCCTCCTGCAGCAATAATAATCGTGATCAAAATAATTAAAATATACTCTTTCCCTTTTGTAATTTTTGAGAGCACTGCGATTGCCGCGTTGAAAGCTCCCATGTAATTTAATACACCGATACATCCACCAAGAATAAATACAAAAAGAATAATATCGATGGTATCATACACTCCGCTAATTGGAGCAAGGAGAATCTGTAGCGGTCCCTGCGGCTTTTGCTCCACTCTCTCATAAGTATCCGGAATTGCTACCGGTTTACTGATCGTTCCATCAAGAAATTTATCCAGATTTCCAGTCACACCAAGTTCATCCAGTGATTCTTGTGTTGGCTCCATCTCTGTCACTTTGCCATCTGGATCTGTTACTTCAAACATCTTACTATCTGCATTGTATGCCAGTTTTGAATACAAACCTGCCGGTACGACCGCTGTTAATATTGCCGCGAAAATCAATACAATAAATAATACTGTAATCGCGGTCGGGAATGATATTGACTTCTTCTTTTTTTCCATATGTTTTACCCTCTATTTCTCTGCAAATATTTTGACCAGTTCCACAATCACTCTTACTGCTGCTTCCATCCCTTCTACTGTCACATGCTCCATCGGTCCATGATATCCATGTCCTCCCGTTCCAAGATTCGGACATGGAAGTCCCTTAAATGAAAGCTTGCATCCATCTGTACCTCCACGGATCGGGGAAATGTCCTCTGTTACCCCTGCCGCATTACATGCCTCTCTTGCATATTCAATCAGATACATATGCTCTTTTATAATACTTTCCATATTTTGATACTCATCTTTTAACTTCAGCCGTACCGTTCCCTCTCCCCAGATTTCATTGAGCGTTTTCTCAATGTGCTGAAGTGTCTTTTTTCTTGCCTTGAAACTTCCCTCATCATGATCACGTATAATATATTCAGAGACCGCATGCCCTTCATCTCCATGAATACTAAGCAGATGATAGAAACCTTCGTATCCTTCCGTCTTCCCCGGGGTTTCATATCTTGGCAACATATTATTGATATCCGCTGCAATAAGAACTGCATTGATCATTACGTCCTTTGCAGAACCTGGATGAACACTTTTTCCCAAAATCTCAAATCTGGCTTCACAGGCATTGAAATTCTGATATTGAATCTCTCCCTCTCCATCCCCGTCAAGTGTATATGCTACTTCTGCTCCAAATTTCTGAAAATCAAAATTTGCCGCTCCGCTCCCGCATTCTTCATCAGGGGTAAATGCAACACTGATCTGTCCATGTGGAATCTCTTCATCCCTTAAGATTTGGAGCATCTGCATAATTTCCGCAATTCCAGCTTTATCATCTACCCCGAGAATTGTTGTTCCATCAGAAGTAATCAATGTTCTGCCTTTACATTTTTTCAGATGTGGAAAATCTTTTGTCGAAAGAATTCGCCCACTTGTTCCAAGTTCCATATCTTCTCCATTATAATCAGGTATACAGACTGGTGTGATCTCTCCTTCCGTAAATTCTGCCACAGTATCCATATGCGCAATAAATCCGATTTTTTTCTTCTTTTCATATCCCGCTGTCGCCGGAACTGTTCCATATACAAAACACTTATCATCAAGCTGTGCATTCTCTACCCCGAGTTCCTTCAAATCTTTTACAAGAAGCTTTGCCAGATCGAACTGACATGACGTAGTCGGAACAGATGCACTGTTTTCATCACAAGGTGTCTTGACTGCAACGTACCTTAATAATCTTTCCTCAACTTTCATGGTCTTATCCCTCCTGCCATTTTATATTGTTTCTATCATATTTCTTTTCATCTCTCTTGACAAATCGTCCTCGTTTTCTTGACACGAAAATTTCAGGTATGATATTATTATATAAATAGAAAAACTTGTTTCTATTCCAGGTTTTTCTTCAAGACACATACTATTTATATATTTTTTACAAAAAAATTGATTTTTAAGAAAGATTTTTGTTATGAATATCGATAAAATTCTCGGAAGTAATATAAGAAAATATAGAACCGCACGCAATATGACCTTAAAAGAATTATCAGAAAAGCTTCACAAAAGTATTTCTACCGTTTCTAAATATGAAAAAGGAGATATCTCCCTCGATATACCTACTTTTATTGAAACTGCTGAGATTCTGGAAGTCTCACCATCTCTTCTTCTGAACAGAGAAGAAACGACAGCTCCTGCGGAAAATATTTATGCTTCCTCCACCTCTGTTTTATATATGTATACTTATGACAGTCAGAGTAAATACATTGTTCAAAGTTTGATTGAACAGTGTCCTTCTCTGACTGTTCCGAATACTTATAAAGTACACATGTTTAATGATGTAAAAGATTTTGCACATCCCGGAAATTGCAGCGGACTTTATACCGGAGAACATACAAAAGATGGTTTTCTTGAAACCTATCTTCTCCATAATGAAATTTCCCAGACAGAACATGTCATGATCTCCTGCATAAATAATCTCATTAATCCAAACCTGCAAGTTGGTCTGATTACTGGCCTTTCTAATTATACAATGTTGCCAGTCTCCTTTAAAACAGTTATCTCTAACACAGAACTTACAAATAAAAAAAGCCTGTTGGAACTGCTGATATTCTCAAAAGAAGATTTACAAATGATACGAAAAACAAATTATTTTTCTGTTCAGAATCCAGTCTGATCAGGGAAAATACCATCTGCCCAGATTATAAAACGAAAAGCAGCAAAGCGCTTTTCATTTTATATGTTTGTAAAGTTTATACAAACAACTCCTATCTCTTTCTATATCTTTGATTTTTACTTTTCGGGGCATCCGGGATCGTCATCTGTATCAGCCCATTCTCCAATGCCGGATTTAAATAATTTTTCCGCAAGGCATCTTTTGATTTTAAATGAAGCAGTTCCAAAATTTCATTTGCCGTGTACGGCATCCCTTCTTCCATCACTTCCAAAAGTTTTTTTACATATTTGGAAATACTCTCTGCCGGTTCCTTCGGTTCCTTTTTTATTTCATCTAAAGCAATATCGATCTGTTCCAGCATAAACTCAATAAATGCCGTTATTTTTCTTTCCATATGACAGACCGCGACCGTTTCATAATACCTTTCCTTTGCCTTTTCCATCTGCCTCTCCGGAGCAAGAGACGCAAAAAACGGATTCCACTCTGTCAAAATGGCATTCTGCCATATTTTTGCCATTCTGTTATTACCATCTGTAAATGGATGCAGAAACAAGAATTCATAATGAAAGACAGCGGCCAGGATCAACGGATGCACACTTCCTCTGTGCTCTTCCATCCACCCAAAAAGTTCCTGGACCTGACCCGGTACAAATCGCGCCGGCGGCGCCATGAAAAACTGACTGCTGTTGAACACCCCTTTTTCTCCCTGCCGAAATGTCCCCGGCTCTCCGGAAAGACCTTCCATCAAAATCCCATGAGCGTTTCTCAGATCTGAGACATTATAAAGGTCTGCTTCTTCTATGTATAAATAAGCCGCATAAGTATTTTGTACTTCCCTGATTTGCCTCTCTCTTGCCGATATCACTCTTTCCTCGATAATCTCTCTCATCTCTCCGACAGACAGCCGATTTCCTTCCGTTTCTAAAACTGCATGTACTGCACGGATCCTGCCCTCCTTATCCATAGCTGCGTTTCCACCATGATAGCGCTCCATGATCCTTCCAGACTTCTCCGCGATTGACGCGGTCAGCATCAAAATCTTATCTGTAATTTCATATGGCGGATGATAATTTCCCATTTTAATTCCTCCTTTATCTTACACATTTTCTTATTTATTATCTTGCTTATTTTAAATTATTCAAACAAAAGTCATCTGTACCTTTCCACTGTCATAAATTTCAAAAACACTGTCCATCATCATACATATGATCTTACTTTCATTTCAATCTATCTTACATGTTTTTGATTGTTTCCAGTGAAATACAGATTCATTTTTCTTTACCTTTCAGGTATCTTTTTATGCACTGCAGGAACTTCTTTTTTCCACAAAAACGCTTTATTTTCATGTTTATTCAACATTTTGGCATTGTTTTTGAGCGATTTCCATTCTATTTTCCATATCATCGCATTACAAAACTAGCTTTATCTTATATGTTATTCAACGCATTTCTATTTTTTCTTTCCGGAAATCAGATCACATCCTGCGTACCACTCTTATCATACATACTTTTCAACAAATAAGCAAATCCTTTTTCTATACAAAAAATCTCTGTTTCAGCATCGTTTTTCAGCATAATTCTTTTTAACACAACAAGACGTAGAAGAGTTATTTTTCGTGCAGGAATATCATTAAGAGACTTCTTTTTGGCATAACAAAGTATAAAAGGTCACAGCTATGTACAAATATGTAGGAAAAGAACAAGAGAAAACAAAGCAAAATTTACAGGAAAACCAAAGCGAATGTAAAAAGAAGACAAAGAAACGCAAAAAGCTGAGGCAAGTAAAATAGGGAAGAATTTAAGAGAAGAAAAGGAACATATGGAGGAAGAGGTAAAATGTGGAAAATATACGAAAGAAAAATCAGCAACGTATACAGACTTACAGAATAGGTTTTATTTTCCTATCATTCTATTTCATTTCTCCGTTCTGCCATCTCTCATCTCCAGCAGCCCATTCTTCCCCCTATTTTACACCGTCTCCCATGATACTATTCCTTATTTTTCACTCCTGAATTTGCCATATGCTCTATTTTCTCTTATTTTGCGTTATAAGGCACTTTGTAACGCTAGCCATAACTTTTATAGCATCCTTATTTAAAACTCCTTATATCGCATTTTATTAGCTCCTTTTCACCTCTCCGTCATCAAACATAAGAAACTTAACAACACCATCATTATCAATCTCCCTTCCATCCTCCTCCACAAAAAAATCCTCAGAGTTTCTGACGCTCCAAGGATTTTCTGTCTTTCTTTTTCTTCTCTTTATCAGTCGTGGCTTTCGACTCTCTCAAACCGGTATTTCTGCCTGATCTCCGGATATTTCTGTCTGTCCACTTCACTCATGAACATTCCATACGGCCGTGCACAGATTTTAAAAGGCGCATACAGCCCCTGATAAATCACCAGCCGCTCCCCCGTTTCCGTATTCTGTGCAAACGCAAGCACTTTGTATAAATATTCTGACGTTTCCGCAGACACCCACTCCCGCTTAAAATGCCGTACAATATCCCCTGCCCGGATATCTCTTTCTGTCTCAGCTTCCATTTCACCTTCCGGCTCTGTATCAAGTTCCATGTATTCCTCTTTGTCAAGCGAAACCGGGATTCCTGATTTTCCCACAATGTGAACTCCTCCATACCACGTCCCGGTAATTTCAAAAATATCTCCAATCTGATATTCTGACGTATATTCATCATTTTTCTTGATAATTCTTACTCTGTCCATAGTTGTTTCTCCTGATATACTAATATTTGCACTGGTGTTTTCTGTCTTTTTCACGGATAACCCCTTCATATTTCTTATAAATGATCACACACACACTTTTCCGTCTTATATACAATTCGGATATCTTTATAAGATAAGACTCTAACCAATCCTTCACTTTTCGGATCAACATCCCCGTATTCTTCTCCCGTTACAATTCTCCTTGCCGCTTCCTGAAACTGATGGATAATTTCCTTCTCAACCGGCCATTTATGATGTGCCGGCCATGTTTTACAGTACTGGAATTCCCGTCTGATCAGTTTAGTCACAGACTTTAGATATACTTCCGGCGACTGACTATATTCGATCTGCAGCAAAGCATCTGCCTGACAACAAGTATCTCCCGTAAAAAGCCATCCTCTCTCCTGATCCAGTATGCTGACCGATCCCGGAGAATGCCCAGGTGTACTGATAATTTCTAATGTCCTGTTTCCCAGATCAAAAATATCCCCATCATCCATGAAGTGCAAGTCCTTTTTCACTGCCCGGGCATCTGTTCCCATGATATCTGACCGGAATTTACAGTCACTATGACAGGTATATACATCCTTCTCATCTTTCTGTAAACAGACCTTTTCAAAGGCTGCCGAACCTCCGATGTGATCAAAGTGTCCATGTGTTAAAATAACGAATATCGGCTTATTTGTCAAGGATCTCACAATTTTTTCCAAAGGAATCCTTCCCATTCCCGTGTCAATAAGAGCGGCTTTCTTTTCTCCCTCCAAAAGATACATATACACCGCTACCATTCCCTGACCTTCTTGTATCATCCATGAATGCTCATCCAGCTTAAATATCTGATAATTCATCTTATTCATCCCGCCTTTTTGTTTCTACTCCTTCCTTACATCCCTGCCTGAACAGCATCTGTGCAAAGTCCAAAAAGCTTTTTCTCCAGACATTCCAGTCATGGGCGCCTCGATATACTTTACGGATCTGATGTATCCCTTTTTCTTCCAGAAGTTTATCATCCTGCACAAAACATTCCCAAAATGGATCCTGATCTCCCATAGATCTAAAAAATACCGGAAATAGTTCTGCAAATCTTTTCTCATTTTCCAATATCCGCAAATGTTCATTATTACTTTTTCCCCGTTCTACCATATCTAACGAAGTCCCTTGTATGATATCTGTCACAAAGCCGCTGAAAAGTCCCAATGCAGAAAAAAGTTCCGGATGACAAAATCCGGTAATACTTGTCTGAAGAGAACCCATCGACAGACCTGCCATAGCCCGCAGTTCTCTTTTTTTCCCAATCCGAAACTTTTTTTCTGCAAAAGGTATACACTCTTTTACCAGTTGTTCCTCTAACAACTTAAAATCTACAATCCTTTTTCCTTTCTCATCCACTCTCTGAACCATTCCATTACACATCACCACAACAAATGGAACTATCTTTTTTTCTGCAGTCAGATTATCCAGAATAAAGTTCACTTTTCCTGCCGTAGTCCAGCTCACCTCATTTTCACCATGGCCATGCTGAAGATATAAGACCGGAAAAATTTTACCTTTTTCCTCTTCATATTCCGCTGGTGTGTATATCACACACCTTTCCCATCCTCCAGTTATTTCGGAATAAAAATATTCATTTCGGACACTTCCATGCGGCACATTTTTTAATTGATAAAAATCATCCTGCGGGAGTTCTATATAATTATACGGGCGGCTATAACCATATCCGATCGGGAGCAATGGTGAAAGTATCTCCATTCCATCCATTTTTATCTGAACATAATGATGTCCCGTCCGATAAGGAAATATTCCCTCCCATACTCCATTTTCCCGCCTGATACAAGAATACTCTTTATCATCAACCGAAAATGTGACCAATTCCGCCTGCGATGCTGTAATCTTAATAATGACACTGCCATCCGGCTGCACTTCCAAAGGAGGAATCTGCCCCTGCCACGGAAGCACCTCATGAAAAGACAGCGCCTGCTCTGAAATATTATAGTTCATCTATGATCTCTCCATTTTTCTTACCTGTGATATGATACGTCATTTTTTGCAAATCTGCATAAAGTTCAGCTGTATAGTTCTCCTTTTTCCACATAAAATGAATTTCATGCTTCCTCGTCTCAACTATAAGACTGCTGTCATAAGAAAATGCCGGAAATTCTGTCCGAAACCTTAGTAATTTGAACTGTTGCCGTACTACTTTATCTAAGAAATGTTTCTCTGCATATTCCTTTGTCAAATTCGTTCTGTTAATCTCCTTATGTCCGCCGGCTCCTGCACGCCGTACTGCCTCATAATCATTTTTCCCTGCAAAAAGATCTAAATACCATATCTGTGGTTTTCCCGGCATAAAAATCTGAATTGCCCGCGCCATAAGCATCTTTCTGTCATTTTCTCCCAAAGCACTGTAATAAGTAGCATTTACCTGATAATATATGTTCTTCTGTCCATGTAAATCCTTCACATATCCACCCCTTGACACAATCGTATCAATAAGACTCTGAATCCTCTCTTCCGAAAGTAATCCCTTCAAATCTAAAAGTGGAATTCCATCATGACACCCTAACATATTTACAGTCCGGATCCTTTTTTCCATCAATTCCTCTGCCCATTTTTTCAAATACTCCCCATTTGCGCTTTCCAATGCGTCAATAATCAATCCCGGAAGAAAAAAATCATATGTCATGTATCCTTTCTCTGCAATCTTTTCATAAATACCATCTGCATAGCTTGCATGAATCTCCGGTAAAAGTTCCAATCCAAACTTATCTGCAAGTTCTCTGACTTTCTCCAGAAGTTCCCACGTTCCCGGTTCATTCAAAAAGTTTTTTTCACCTGGCTTTTTCGGGGCATATGCAAAAGCATCCAGCCGCACAATTCCCGCACCATAATCAGCAAGTTTTTTCAGAGTCTCTTCATAAAATTCCCAGACAAGCGGAGATTTTATATTCAAATCCATCTGTCCCAGATACCTTCGTCTGGATTCTGCCATATCAACGATTGCCTTTACCTGTTCTTTCCTCAGCTTTTTTATAGCACGAACAACTTGATTCTCTTCTTCATTTCCTCCATCTGCTATCTCGGATAAAACAGATTTTGGAGTTTCTCCGGATGCTGCTTTTTCATTGATTACCTCTGCAATACATTTTGCAGTTCTAAACTGAACTCCCGCAGCACCCATAATATCTTGTGCATCAACCAGTGGATACGTTACTTCCTGATAAAAGGTATTCCAATAGGGAACTTCCTTCCCATCCGGGAAACGAACCATTAAAACTGGTAATCCTGGCTTTCTGAAAAACATATCCTGAATCCATTCGGAATCCGGCTGAATATATCCTTCCTCTGTCATCGTTCCATATCCATCCCAAAATTGATTCCAGTCAATAAAAAAATCCCGGTATTCTGATTGCTCCCCCTTTTTCAAAATGTCCTGAAACTGCTCTGACAAAACCGAGGCATGATTTAATATAAAATCCAGTTTCAGCTGAATCCCAAGTTCTCTCAGTTTTTCCAAATCTTGTTCTGATGCAAGCATTCCATCCAACTGATAATCAATTACAGAAAATCCCCGGTCTAAATCCGTATGAAATAAACTAGGTAAAATATAAAAAGATGTAAATGCTCTGTTTCGTTCCGGCCTTTCTAAAAACTCTGCAATATCCGCCAAAGTTCCTCCTATGCTGTCCGGATATGCATTCAACATCGGTCCATTATCAACTTTTACTATTCTTTTTTCTGTTTCCATCTTCTACCACCTGCATTATTTTCCCATTTGCTTTTCATATGCTTCATAGGTAAGCAATTCGCCTTTCTTTGAAACAATCATTTTTGCTTTGTATGCCTGTCTTTTTAGCAACTCCTGCTCCAGCTCCAGTACCATCCTGGTAAACGGACTGTCCACAGCGCCATCCCGGTTTCTTGTTCTTCTGTGTTCCAGCGTTTCCTGCGGTGTACTATTCAGCAAAATCGGAATATCCACTCCCTGATAACAACCGCTGTTTCCATGTGTCCATTCTATGATCAATACCTGTACATTGGAAAAATCCTTTTTCTCGTACCAAAGATCCGCATCTGTTCTTCCCATACGCCTAAGCCAGATATTCTGAGACCCCGTCTTAAACTGACGTACAATCTCTTCTACTTCCTGAAAATCAATTTCCCGTGAAGTACCGAGGTATTCTGCCAGCCCTTCACGTCCTCCCCGCAAATACGTCTGATACCAGTTATATATTTCTCCATGTGCCGAATCTGCATCGCTCCCCTCTTTCTGCCACCTCCGGATCAGTTCCATCCGCTCCGGATCCAGAAGATTCTTCACTGTCATTGCACGCAGTCCTTTTTCTCTGAAAATCCGCAATCTTTCTGCATCATTGTACTGTGGAATCCGATGCGGATAATTATCTCCTGACAACGTATAACTTCCTATTCCCGCCTGCGTAAAATACCAGGACAACAAAGATGCAATCTCTGATTTTCCCACTCCTGATCCACCGCATACAGTAATCACCGCTCTGGGAGATTCTTCTGCTTCAAAAACAGGCAAAAGTTGTTCTAATAATTCCGGAAAAATCTTTGTTGCTTTCTGAATATGTTCTTCACGAATTTCAATCTTATCTCCCGGCATATCGCCATGAGGAATGTCTCCTGAAACAACTGGCGCTTTCCAGTTCTGTTTTATTTCTGATAAGTTCATTTTCCCATCTCCTTCCCTTATTCCATTAGTCTGGGATCACTAATTGATCTTTTGTCTTTTCCTCTATTCCAGCCAGAAAAGAAAATACTGAATCCATCATTTGTTCCCAATAATAGATTTCATGATCTCCATGTTCTTCCTTGTATATATGAGAAATCCCGGCTTTTTTTAGTGCATTTTCAAACTTTTCCACAGCATTCCCTACCGCTCTGTCCTCTGTACCACAACACAGAAACAGTTCCGGACGATTTTCCAGAGACAATTTTGTCCACATGTTCTCCATATCCCGTTCACTTCCATAAAACATCTTTCTACTTCCGAAAATTCCCTCAAACTGTTTCCATGAAAAGCCATACGCTTCCACATTCTCACCTGACATTAAAACACATGGATCCGATGCCGGAGAGATAGCGGCTACTTTTGAAAAAGTATGCCTGTATCTCATCCCATTATAGAGTGCGCCATACCCTCCCATAGAAATACCCGCAATATAGGTATCTTCTCTTCTATGGGAAAGCGGAAACAATTTGCGTGTCACTTCTACCAGTTCTTTTCCTACATAAGTACTGTAAAATGTCATCCTTTGTGGAAGATCCTGATAAAATAAATTTTCTCCATCCGGAAGAACAATCGCAATTCCTTTTAATTCCGCTTGCTTTCTTAAATTTAAGTAGGTGATTAGTTCCATTGCTGTTGTACTATATCCCGGCAAAAAATAAACGGTTCGAAATGGAGGCTCCCACTTTCCGGACATACCATCTGTAGGAAGAATTACCTTTATTGAAGTCCCTCGCAACAATGCTTCCGATTTATATTCCATCTGTATAAAAGCCATCTGTTACCCTCCTAGTATTTATGCAGTCTAATAGTTCTCATCTTCTTTTTCTTCTACTTTCTCTTCAAGTCCCCAACAAATTGCTGGCTCAAGATACTGATTCCAAAACTTCCAGTCATGAATTCCCTCACTTTCATAATATGTAAGATCCACGTTCTGACTGTTTAAAAAATCTCTGAATACTCGATTGTTTTTTAAAATAAAATCTTCGGTTCCACAAGCCATAAAAACCGGTTGTATCTTTTCTCCTCTTTTTTTCTTCTCTCGAATCAGATAATCTGGATTATTTTCACTCGTATCCAAATGTTCAAGATTACCAAATACTTGCAGATAATAATCATAGTCTGCAATCTCATTTTTCTCTCCCGGCTTCATCCCAGCAATATCATATTGAATCATTGCAGATGAAAGACCAAACATCTTTCCAAATCTCTTAGGATATTTCAAAGCTGTATGAATCGCCCCAAATCCTCCCATAGAAAGGCCTCCAATGAAATTGTCTTCCGGTTTATCTGAAAAACCAAATGTCTTTGTACAATAATCTGGCAGTTCCACTCCTACAAACGTCTCATATGCACGTCCAGTTCCTTTGCCATTCAGATAAAAGCTATTTTCTCCAGACGGAAGTACAACAGCCAGATTATACTTCATCGCCAGTTCTTGAATCCGACTACCATATAACCAATCCGTTGTGTTCCCTGAAAACCCATGAAGAAGATACAGTGTTTTAGGTTTTCTCTCATAATTTTTATTTCCTTCAATCATCATTGGTATTGCATCATCCGGCAAAATTACATGAAACGTAATTAACCTACTCAGTGCTATAGAATATTTATTAATTTGTAAAACAGACATATCTTTCTTCCTCTTTCTTTTTATGCAAACTGATAGATATCTTCACTTGGAACATAATGTACTGGTACCTCATTATCCAAAAGTTCTGTCATCCAGTCTACGGCATATTTCATTCCCAGCTCTTCCATATTGAAATGACCAACATTAAATGCCGCCTTCATCTTTCCAAGCTGCACGGCATCTCTGATATAAGACATCACTGTCCAGTCAATCACTTCTCCCGGAATAATTGCATCTACCCCTTCTTTCTCCATAAGGCGTATTACCTCTGCTGCATACTCTGGACAGTACCCATTTCCTATCGTTGCCTGATGTTCAAAAATATTTGGCAGCAAATGTCCCACAAATGCAACTTTTTTTATCTGATCTTCTGCTCTCCCTATATAACGTATCCCATTTAATAAAAGATTTTCTTTGAGTATTTTATTCATTTTGTCCACTGTCATATCTGGAAATTCAAAAAACTTTGCCATCCCTTCTTCCCCAGTCTGATATTGTTGCCAGTCCAGATATTTGATTACTCCCGTAAAAATACTGTCTGGCTCATGGGCATGGGCATGATCATGGTCTCTCCATATAACAATTCCATTCTCTTCTAGCAGATTCCGCTTCTCCTCATAAACTTTATTTTCAAATCCGGCTCTCCAGTCTGGATAATCCGGAGTAGAATAGTAAGATGGCTCATGCACATAAAGAAGATTGCATCCTGCTTTTGCAGTTTTCCTGATCACTTCCACCGTTGGAACAAGCGCACATACAATCCCGGTACATTCTACTTCGGGATCTCCTGATTTATATCCATCGCATCCATCATATTCTTCTGGAAATTTTGGATGATATTCCAGAATTTTTTCAATCACTTCTCTTATTTTCATTTTCCAGTTCTCCTTTTCCCGACATTTTACCTTTTCTGTATTTTTGTCATATAAATAAAATCCCGGAGTCCCAGAACTTAGGCTTTCACACTTTCCTGGTACCCCGGGTATCTTATTTCCATATCATACTATATCATTTTCCTCACTATCCTTTGACGGCTCCTACTACTACACCTTTTACAAGGTATTTCTGCACAAACGGATAGATAAGTAAAATTGGAAGGATTCCGATCACTGCCATTGCCATACGAATCGATGTACCCGGCAGTTCCACAGCTCCGGTTCCAAGAAGCGACGCAGTGGAATTCGACCTCAGCGCCTGAATATTATCCATAATCTTCATCAAGAGCTGCTGAATACTATACAGCTTTTCATTATTAATATAATACAATCCATTCGTCCAGTCGTTCCAATAAGTAATTCCCGTAAAAAGACCGATTGTTGCTACTGCCGGCTTAGAAAGCGGCAGCATAACCTTGTAAAAAATCTTCAGTTCGGATGCCCCGTCAAGCTGTGCCGCTTCAATCAGCGAATCAGGAACACTGTTTTGATAATAGTTTCTTACCAGAATTACATTAAATGCTGTCACCAGATAATTTGGAATCATCAATGCCCATACGGTATCCTTAATATGAAAAATCTGTGTCCACATAATATACGAAGGCACGATTCCCCCATTAAATAACATTGTAAAAAATACAAAAAATGCCAATACATTTCTTCCCCGAAAGGATTTTCTCGCCATTGGATATGCCAGCATCGTCGTAATCAGTACGCTTATAGCCGTGCCGCCTGCCGTTACAAGAAATGATATTCCATAAGATCTTAATATCACAACTCCTTGTTTTATCATATAGTAGTAAGAATCCAGACTCCACTCAGCCGGAAAGTACGTATATCCATCCCGTATCAGTACATCCTCTGCTGAGAAAGATGCGATTACGATCAGAAGAATCGGAAGGATCACCACTATGACAAGAGCTGTAAGGATTACCGTTGATACCCGATTAAAACTTTTACTTTCTGTCATTTCCTTTTCCTCCTAGAATAATGCATTATCTGAATCTACCTTGCGTACGATTGCATTTGCGATCAGTACAAGCGCAAATCCTACCAGCGACTGATATAAGCCTGCTGCCGCGGACATTCCTACATCATTGAGTTCCATAAGACCACGGTACACATAAGTATCAATCGTCTGCGTCACATTGAATAGCGCTCCCGAATTCTGTGGCACCTGATAGAACAGTCCAAAATCTGAATAAAAGATTCGCCCTATGGACATCAATGTCAGTGTAATCACCGTCGGCTTTAACATCGGCAGTGTCACATAGAAAATCTGCTTCAGTTTTGTTGCACCGTCAATAGCTGCCGCTTCATAGATTGATTTATCAATACCCGAAATACTCGCCATATAGACAATCGACTGGTATCCCATGTTTTTCCAAAGATTTACAATTACCAGAATCACCGGCCATGCACCTGCATAAGAATACCATGAAACCGGATCAACTCCCATTCCTGCAAGAATCGTATTGTTGATAAATCCCGTATCTGCATTCAAAAATGCATATGCCACAAATCCAATGACCACCCAGGAAAGAAGATTTGGCAAAAGAAGTGCCGCCTGAAAAAATTTCACCCTTCTTTTCTTTCCCAGTTCACACATCATAATCGCAATCGCGATTGCCACAATTGTTCCAATCACGATAAACGTCAGATTATATGCAAGTGTATTTCTGGTCATGATCCATGCATCTTTTGTTTTAAATAAAAATTCAAAATTCTCAAAACCGCACCAGTCACTGCCAAAGATTCCCTTCATCAGACTGTAATCTTTAAAAGCAAGAAATACGCCAAACATCGGAATATAGTTATTGATAATCAGGTACAAAATTCCCGGCAGTGCAATAAGTAATAAAGGCAGGTTCTTAAATCGCTTTTTCTTTCTGGCTGTAACTGTTTTTTTCATACTGCCTCCTCAAATTACTTTTGTCCTTCTGCCCATGCATCCAGCTGTTCTTGTTTTGCCTTCAAAATTTCCTGATATCCTGCATCATTTAATGCCTGTACAAATTTATCAATCTCTGTATCCGGATCAAGGCTTCCACAGATCAGTCCCGGCAAATACTGTGAAATGACATTCTTCACTGCTGTATACTGCGTCTTCACACTGTCGGAGTCAAAAGTAAATCCCATTGCCGGAGATGTCTTTGCAGTCTCATTCTGCTCTTTTTCCCACTCAAGGGAATCCGGATTGGTTCCTTCTGTCGGATACATGAGGAAGAAATTGCCTAATGTCCCACAGCTTAACTGGGCTGTATACGGTACCGTAGATGCATCTTCTCCTTCCGGATAAGAAACCGTTCCGTCATCATTCATTACATAATCTCTGCCTTCAATACCATAAATCAGCAGATTGATCACATCTTTATCTGTATATGTAAGTTCGAGAAATTTCATTGCCGCTTCCGGCACCTCTGTCGTGGAAGCAATCATCCAACTCAGTGCATTTAAGTCCGCAGTAGAAAGATATGCGTCGCCAATAATCTTTGCCCCGATCGGATATGCTCCACATTGCGGCTGCAGAGAAGCTGCCGTATCCTCTTCCGGATAGCTGTATGCTGCAATATAGCAGAAATAATTTCCGGAACTCATCAATTCCGCAGCCATACTTGTTGTTGTCGCTGCATCCTTCATTACCAGCCCATCTTCATACCACTCTCTGACTAATGTACATTTTTCGCGGAACACATCAGAAGAATACAGATCTTTCACTTCTAACTCCTCTCCCTCAAGAACACCTACCGGAGAGTATCTGTCATCTGTCAGAAAGTCAATCTCACCATAATTAACCGAAACTCCAATCTCTCCCGTTTGTACTGGTGCTACCGGCGTCATATTCGGATACGACTCTTTTACTTTCTTTAATATATCTGTCATATCTTCCATGGAAGAAACTGCTGACATATCAATTCCCATTTCTTCTGCAATGTCCTCACGATAAATTACCATTGGTGTCAGGGCAACTGGTTTCATCGTCGGAACGCCGTAAGTGTGTCCCTCTTTTGAGCAGGCAGCCAGCCATTCCTCTCCTACCGTATCAACAATTCCCTCTCCTTCTTCTTTCAGCAAATCGGTAATATCATAAGCCATATCTGTCGATACATAATTATTAAAGTCTCCCATCGACTGATAAACATCAATTTTTTCTCCACCCTGAAGCGCAAGACTGACTTTATTAGAATAGTCAGCAATCGCGATTGGCATCAATGTTACCTCTGTATGAATCTTCTTTCTTGTAATCTCATTGATTGCTTCTTCAACAGTGTCGAGATCTTCCTCCGCCGGAATATTATTGAAGGTCGCATAAGCATATGTTACTTGATCGTATCCTTCATTTTCCCCCTTTTTCGACTGCGATTTTGATTCCCCGCCACAAGCTGTAAGCCCCAATGTCATAGCTGCCGTCAGTAAACATACCAGAACTTTTTTGTTTTTCATAACTTTTACCTCCTCATTTTTTCTGATACTCTTACTTTAGCAAAATATTTTTCCCATTTCTTTTGAAACAAAGAGTCTTCCTTTCAAAAACAAGAGTTTCTTCGATATTCATTTGGAGTCATTCCCGTCATCTTTTTAAATACAGTGGAAAAATAAGTGAAATTATCAAATCCAACTGTTGTTGCTACTTCACTGACTCTGTTTCCTCTCTCCAGAAGTTTCCTTGCCTCATTGATCCTGCATTCTGTAATAAAGTCTTTTAAAGTTTTTCCCGTTTCCTGTTTATAAATTTTCGCCAGATACTCTGCCGAAAGATGAAATTGCTGTGCTACTTCATTTCTTCCAATATCCTCGTGATAATGTTCCATAATATAGCTGTCAATCTGTTCACTCAGAGTATACTGCCGTTTCACTTCCTCCTCATATGCAATTACACAATCCATAAGAAAACTTGCCCAGCGCATCAGATCCGCTGCGGATCGAGATGTGTTTTTCTCTATTTCTCTTAGAGCCTCGTTAGAAAAAAGAGGTGTCGTCCGTATTCCTTTTTTGCCAAAATAAGCATAAACCGCCTGAAGGATTTCTTCTTTTCCTCTTTTCAATTCTTCTGCCTTGAGTTTTCTCCCACAGTCCCCATCAGAAATGCAGCTTTTTAAATAACTTAAAAACTTCATCTTATGTTTCGTTTCCAGCAGGCTTTCTATCTGCTCAGGATCAAAAAGATTTTGCATCATCTTTCTTTCCTTCACATCTTCCTCATGAAATATCATTCCACGATATCCCACGTTTTCCTCAAGAATTTTCTTATTCTTTTCATACGTTTCATAGAATTGTTCCAAAAAGATTTCCCTGCCGATGCAGATTGTAATCTCTGTCCCAAACATATTTTGAATGTCTCTTCGAAGCTCTCTGCACTGTCTGTTTACATCATATGCGGTATGTACCTTATATATTGTTGTGATTACATAACAGTCCCCTTCCGCGCAGGAAAGAATACATTCATTCTCCGGATTTCCACATAATATTTCAGAATGAATATTTTCTATAATAAACAACATTAATCCCTGGTTCATCTTCTCCTGATCTGGTCTGGCAATTTTGGAAATTACCAGTCGGTAACTGGCGCCCGCATCAATATTTAACCGCTTTTCTGCAATAGATTCTGCTGCCCCCCTTCCTGTCAAATGTCCGGAAATCATTTGATTCCAAAATGCAAGCTTCATTTGTCTTGAATTGCGTTTTGCCCATTTACCATATTCACTTTCAGCAATTAATTGTTTTCTTTCCTTAATCTTCAGGACAATCTTTTTAAGCGCCACCTCCATAATATTGATATCAAAAGGTTTTAACAAATACTCTGACGCATGATTTTTCAACGCCTTTGCAGCATAATCAAATTTCTCATAACAAGTTAAAAATAAAAATTCTCCTGGAATTTCATTTTCCCTGATCCATTCCAGCAAATCAATTCCCGAGCCCTTTGGCATTTCAATATCACTTATAATAATATCGACATTCCGTTCGGAAAGAATTTCCTTTGCACGACTGATATTATAAGCCGTAAATATCTCTGTAACTCCCAGACTCTTCCAGTCTATTGAATTTTCTACTACATCTACTGTTGCAATATCATCATCAACAATCAAAGCCTGCATTTTTCGTCATTCCTTTCATCATTTTATCTAATACTATCTGTCTTAAGATTCTTTTATTTCCTGGATCGGCTGCTTTGGAATCCGAAAATAATTACAGCACCCATGAGGTACTGTGTTTCCGATTTCAAACAGATCCTCCCTCTCATACATCAGTTCCAACATCCTTTTTATACTGATAAGACCAATTCGTTCCCCATTCTGAGGCTTCTCATGTCTTTCACCTGTTTCATACAGAAAATTTTCAAGGACTTCCTGCGGATAGCCACCCCCATCATCCTCGATCGACAAATATAACATCTCTTCTCCCTTTTCTTCCCGTACTTCTGCTTTGATCAGAATGGTCAGAACCTGATCTACTGCGACCGCATATTTATATTCATTTTCAATTACCGTATGAATCAGCATCTGTGGGATTCTCCACATTTCCAGTTCTTTTGGTATATCAATATAGTAAAATACACAGTCTGGATAATTCAGCTGCTGCATCTCAAAATAATTCTCAATATGGCGTATTTCTTCTCCAAGCGTTACTGTATGAAGCCCTGACCGGAACATATAACGGATATTCTTTGAAAGAGCCTCAATATACCGTTGTATTTCTTTATTCTTTTCCCGTTGACTTAAACTGGAGATTGTCGTCATAGCATTTAAAAAGAAATGTGGTCTTATTTGAAGTCTGACACACTTTAATTCTGTTTCTTGCAGATCAATTTGCTTTTCGTAACTTTGTATTCGTAAATTCACTATTTCATCCGCTAATTCGTTGAAAGTGTCTTTCAACAGTGTAAATTCACTGCTCGTAAATACATCCTGAATTCTCAGCTTATATTCTCCATCCCTCATTCGTATCATCGTCTCCTGCATACGCCTTGTTGGAAATATCAACTCTCTTTGAATAAACCACAGCATCATAATCGAATACACTGTCAATGTTAAGATTACGATCATCACCAGAATCATATTCACCTGAATCTGTCCCCAGAGAGCAGATATACTCACATAGGCATATATTTTCATTCTGCCTTCTGCTAATTCATAGTTTGTTTTTTGTGTTAATTTTCCCAGTACCGCTTCCGGATTTTTACCTATTTCCATACCCGATATGCTTTCACCCAGAATGT
Source organism: uncultured Faecalimonas sp. (assembly GCA_963557735.1). Classification (GTDB taxonomy): domain Bacteria; phylum Bacillota; class Clostridia; order Lachnospirales; family Lachnospiraceae; genus Faecalimonas. The sequence goes on from CAUWEA010000017.1 coordinate 38,004, forward strand.
TCCAAATTCTGTTTTCACTGTCAAGCAGAACCACTGTCATATCATTTAATTCATCCCCCCGTACATTATCCATAAATCTGTCAACTGAAATAAAAATTCCCACTGCACGCCCCTGCCAGATGTACATTTTATAAAGATACCTGTCATCTCCGATCACTTCTATGTTCCACTGGGCCTTTCCTCTGCCTCTTTTTGCACCTCTGCTCACAAACTCTCTGAGGCTTGTTTTATTTTCCAGAGAAATTTGTCTGTTTTCATAATCCAGACATACTCCATATACGCTGTCTGCCATAACAACTGCATCAACAGAATCATCATAAGCTGTCTGTTCCTCTATCAAATGCTTCAGCCTTACTGATGCGTAATACCGGGTTGCCTCATCTCTGCTCTGCAAAAGTGTATAATCATCATTTGCGTAGATCAGACGCTCTAAAAGCATATCTGCATTCTCAATCTTATTTTCCAACTCCCTCCCATAGATCTGAATTAAATTTTCCATACTATCTCTCAGATTTCCTACTGCTGTATGATAAGAAAAAAACAAATAGGAAAAAAATACTACAAGCAGCAAAATAAAATGTACTGTCATCATAAAAAATGCCTTTCTGATCACAGATTTCTTCTTCATAATCTCATCACTCCAAATCCGCATACTTTTTCTCTATTCTATAATACACCACTACACTTACATATACATTTGATAACAAGAGATTTTCTTTCAAATTCACAAAATATAAAGAAAAAGCGAAAAACTGATTTTACTCAGATCTTTCGCTTATTATCACAATAAATATTTACACGTCTTTCCCTTAAATAATTCCATTCGGCAAACTGAAATTTTCTTATAACAGTTACAATTTCTTCATTGTAAAAAAGAGTGAAGATAATGTTTCCATTTCGCATCATCTTCACTCTTCTTCAACGTTCCCTGCGAGAATCGAACTCACAACTAGTGCTTAGGAGAGCGAATAGGTAGT
>CAUWEA010000018.1:0-38902 GCA_963557735.1 uncultured Faecalimonas sp.
GCTTCTACCGAACAGATCGCCACCTCGATCATATCATCTTCCGGTTCTTTTGTCGTCAGATTCTGAAGCGCAAGTCCCGGCTTGCTTAACAGTTCCACAAACGGATGATCTGTGTTTCCTGCAAGACGGATGATCTCATAAGAAATCCCTGCGATCACCGGAAGCAGTGCGATCCGAAGCAGTACTCTTAATACCGGCGACTCCGTTGTGATAAAGAAGCAGACAATAATGCTGACAAACAACACAAAGAACAGAAAGCTTGTCCCGCACCGCTTATGCTGTTTGGAACTTTTTCTGACATTCTCAACGGTCAGATCCATACCATGTTCGATACAGTTGATACACTTATGCTCTGCCCCGTGATACATAAAGACACGCTGGATGTCTTTCATCCTCGAGATCAGCAGGATATATGCGATAAACAGAAAAATCCTCACAATCCCTTCTATCACTGTTCTGGCAAATCTGCCCGGCACAAGCGGTTTCAGCAGATTGGACAACATATACGGAAGGATCATAAAAACTGCCACTGCGATCACAACAGAACATGCCATCGTAATGCCCATGATCAGATTCTCCTGCTTTTCCTTTTTTGCAGCTTCCTTCTCACTCAGTATCTCTTCCTCTTCTTCCTCAAAAAAACTTGCAGAATAAGAAAGTGTTTTCATTCCAAGTACAAGGGAATCTATAAAACTGAAGATCCCTCTCACAAACGGAAGTCTTGTCAGCGCTTTCCATCTGATGATCCCGTGATACTCTTCCTTTTGAAGTGCGACCTCCCCATCCGGCTTTCTGACTGCCACTGCATACTGGTCTCCGTTCTTCATCATCACGCCTTCCAGCACTGCCTGACCGCCAATATTTGATGACTTCATGGATCTGCCCTCCTTCTATTTCCCAGACAGAGGAAAATCGGTCCTTTTCCTCTGCCCTTCTATCCTATCTATACACTTCTCCACAATGCTAAAAAAGGTTGAGATTTACACCTCAACCTATTCTCGTCATTCTGATTATTCCTGAATTCCGTATTTCTTGTTAAATTTATCAACACGTCCACGAGCCTGAGCAGCTTTCTGCTGTCCTGTGTAGAATGGATGACATTTAGAACAGATTTCTACGTGGATATCTTCTTTTGTAGATCCTGTTACGAATGTGTTTCCACAGTTACATGTTACTGTTGCCTGATGATAAACTGGATGTATTCCTTCTTTCATGATTTTCACCTCTTCATTTTTATTTCGTGAGGTTATATCGCCCTCACAGCGAATATCTTTGCAATCAATCCTTCTATCTCATGACAGAGGAACGCTTGCTTATTATTTGTTAAACAGCTTTTTTATTGTAGCATACTTATTTTTACATTGCAAGTTATTTATAAAAATCATTAAATAATTTTTGTCTTCTTCACCATCTGGATGAATTCTTCGTTATTTTTCGTGCGGGAGAACATATTCAGAATATTATCAACCGCCTCTTCACTCTTCATTCCGTTTAATGCACGGCGCAGAGAATATACCGCTTCCTGCTCCTCAGCGCTCAGCAGAAGATCCTCTCTTCTCGTTCCTGATTTTGGAATATCAATTGCCGGGAACACTCTCTTTTCCTGAAGCTTTCTGTCGAGGACAAGTTCCATGTTTCCGGTTCCTTTAAATTCTTCGTAAATGACATCATCCATTTTGCTTCCGGTATCTACAAGTGCACTTGCAAGGATCGTCAGACTTCCGCCTTCTCTCATATTTCTCGCCGCACCAAAAATCCTCTTTGGCATGTAAAGCGCTGCCGGATCCAGACCACCGGACAATGTTCTTCCGCTTGGCGGAACTGTCAGGTTATACGCCCTCGCAAGACGTGTGATACTGTCGAGCAGAATCATAACATCTTTTTTGTGTTCTACCAGACGTTTGGCGCGCTCGATCACCATCTCAGACACTCTCTTGTGATGTTCTGGAAGTTCATCAAAAGTAGAGTAGATCACTTCTACATTCTTTCCGGTGATCGCCTCCCGGATATCGGTTACCTCCTCCGGGCGCTCATCGATCAGAAGGATCAGGATATGCATCTCCGGATTATTTTTGAGTACCGACAACGCAACCTCTTTGATCAGAGTCGTCTTACCGGCTTTCGGAGGAGATACGATCATTCCTCTCTGCCCTTTTCCGATCGGAGATAACAGATCCACGATCCGCATTGCTGTCGAACTTCCTGGATTTTCCAGGCGGAGCCTTTCATTTGGAAAGATCGGTGTCATATCCTCAAAGCTTGTCCGTCTTGCTGCCTCTGCAGGGCGCATCCCATTTACCGTTGTCAGATATAAAAGTGCACTGAATTTCTCTGACTGTGTCTTGATCCTGGTATTTCCGGTCAGGATATCCCCGGTCTTCAGATTAAACCGGCGGATCTGTGACGGCGACACATAAACGTCATTCTCTCCCGGAAGATAATTGTCGCTCCGGATAAATCCATACCCGTCTGGAAGCACTTCCAGAATCCCATGCGCGGTGATTCCGCTGTCCAGTTCTTCGATATCGACAACTCCGGTCTTTTCATTCTTTACTTCTTCTTTTGCTTCTTCTGCTTTATCCTGCTCGTCTTTTTTTAACATCAGTTCGATGATATCTGCTTTTTTCATTGTCGATACACCTTTTAATCCTCGCGCTTTTGCGATTTCTTTTAAAGACGTCAACGGCAATGATTCATATTTTTCTCTCATTCGCCTACTTCCTTTCCTTATTCACTTGTCTATCTTCATTCTTAATTGTAATTACTAAATATCTGCGGGAATATTCGTCTGACATGACTTCTCTTGAGATATACGCATTATACACTATTTCCCGGGAAAAAGAAAGTATTTTTTCAGGAATCCTTGTTGATTTGATTTCGCCGGAATGTTATCATAACTTTAGAAGTTTCAAAAATATGAAAAGGAAAAGGTGTGAATAATATGACAACAAACGAAAAGGCATTACAAATGCATGAACAATGGAACGGGAAATTAGAGATCTCCGCGAAATCAAAAGTAAATTCCAGAGAAGATCTCGCGATCGCATATACTCCTGGTGTCGCAGAACCTTGTAAAGTCATCGCCCAGGACCGTGAGGCTGCCTATAAGTACACGATGAAAGCGAACACGATTGCTGTCATCTCTGACGGAAGCGCGGTTCTTGGTCTCGGAAATATCGGCGCTTACGCGGCAATGCCTGTCATGGAAGGAAAGGCCGTTCTCTTCAAAGAATTTGGCGGAGTCAATGCAGTTCCGATCTGCCTGGATACGCAGGATACAGAGGAGATCATCCGCACAATCGTCAACATTGCTCCGGCATTTGGAGGCATCAATCTGGAAGATATTTCTGCTCCAAGATGTTTTGAAATCGAAGAACGCTTAAAAGAACTGCTTGATATCCCGGTCTTCCACGATGACCAGCATGGAACCGCCATTGTCGTTCTCGCCGGAATCATCAACGCACTCAAAGTAACCGGTAAGAAGAAAGAAGACTGCAGGATCGTTGTAAATGGCGCAGGCTCTGCCGGAATCGCCATCACAAAGCTTCTTCTCACCTATGGTTTCTGCCATGTTACTATGTGTGACATCAATGGGATCATCTCCAAAGATTCTCCGAATCTGAACTGGATGCAGCAAAAGATGACAGAGGTGACCAATCTGGAAGGGAAGAAAGGGACTCTTGCAGATGCTTTAAAAGGCGCTGACATTTTTGTCGGTGTATCTGCGCCGAATATTGTCACAAAAGAGATGGTCGCTTCCATGAATCAGGATTCCATCCTATTTGCAATGGCAAATCCGGTTCCTGAGATCATGCCGGATCTTGCAAAAGAGGCCGGAGCGCGTGTCATTGGAACCGGACGTTCAGACTTCCCGAACCAGGTCAATAACGTTGTCGCATTCCCTGGTATTTTCAAAGGCGCCCTCGAAGGTCGTGCCACACAGATCACAGAAGATATGAAACTTGCCGCAGCTGAAGCGATCGCAGGTCTCGTTTCCGATGAGGAATTAAGCGATACCAATATTCTTCCAGAAGCATTTGACCCACGCGTTGCTGATGTTGTAAGCAAAGCAATCAAGGATCTGATCTAATGGAACGCTGGGGCGAAAAGAGATACCATTCTCTTGATTATCATTTAAAGCAGACTTATGGGGAAAAGCTATATAAACTTGCCTTAAACGGCGGGATGACCTGCCCCAACCGAGACGGCACACTTGGAGACCGGGGCTGCATTTTCTGCAGCGCCGGCGGCTCCGGCGATTTTGCCGGGAACCCCCGTGAATCCATCCGTCAGCAGATTGAAGCCGGCAAAGCATTAATAAGGAAGAAAACCGATGCCGCTTCGTATATTGCATACTTTCAGGCGTACACAAACACTTACGCCGAAGTCAGTTATCTGGAGAAGATCTTTTCAGAGGCAATTTCCTGCCCGGAGGTAAAGATCCTTTCCATCGCCACCAGACCAGACTGTCTGGATGATGAAATTCTCACACTTTTAGCACGTCTGAATCAGATTAAGCCCGTATGGGTGGAACTTGGACTTCAGACGATTCATGAAAAGAGCGCCCGTTTTATCCGGCGCGGATACTCACTTTCCGTTTTTGAAACTGCCGTAAAAAAGCTCCGGCAGATCGGCGTGGAAGTGATCGTCCACACGATCCTATATCTTCCAGGCGAGACAGAAGCCATGATGCAGGAGACGATCTCCTACCTGAATACACTTGATATCCAGGGGATCAAACTCCAGCTTCTTCACATCCTCCGTGGAACGGATCTTGCCGTTTATTATGAATCTTCCCCATTCTTTGTGCCGACGATGGAGGAATATATTGCATTTCTCGGAACCTGCATTTCGCAGCTGCGTCCGGATGTCGTCATTCACCGCCTGACTGGTGACGGTCCAAAAGAACTACTGATCGCACCGCTTTGGACGGGACACAAACGTCTTGTCTTAAATAATATCAATCGATATTTTAAAGAGCAGAATCTCTGGCAGGGGAAGAACTACAAACTATGATTTTAGAAAGGACTTGCGTACAATGTCAGACTCATTTACTTTGTACAAATTAATTGTTTTATATATGCTTCAGAAAGTGGATTTCCCTCTGACAAACTCTCAGATTTCTGAGTTTGTCCTCGATAAGGAATACACCAATTACTTTACACTCCAGCAGGCGCTCTCTGAGATGGAAAATGCAAATCTGATCCGTCTCGAAAAGGAACACAGCCGCACCTTCTACCATCTGACCGAGGAAGGCGCTGAAACGATCCAGTTTTTCCAGAACAAAATTTCTCCGACGATCCAGGATGAGATTGACACCTTTCTTCAGGAAAAACACTATGAACTGAAAAATGCTGTCGCAGTGCGCGCAGACTATTACCGGAATGACAATCACGAATTTTCTGTGCGCTGTCAGGTCACAGAAAATCACGGTTCTCTGATCGACCTGACGATCACCGTACCAACCGAGCAGGAAGCAAAGACAGTCGTCCACCACTGGAAGCAGAAAAATCAGGAAATCTATGCGTTCGTGATGCAAAACTTATTATAATCTTTTCCTCACACGCCTTCTTTCCAAATGATGCTGTCTTCCCACACAATTTATAGGAACACACAATTTACAGAAAAACTTTAAAAGGGGATTTCTCAATGAACTATCAGAACATAAATGCAGAAACAATCAACAGCTGGTGTCTGGATGGATGGGTATGGGGACAGCCCATCTCCCATGAGATTTATCAAAAAGCTAAAAACGGAGAGTGGGATGTCCTTCTCACCCCTACAAAATCTGTACCCCATGAATGGTTTGGAAACCTTCGCGGCAAAAAAGTGCTTGGACTTGCAAGCGGCGGCGGACAGCAGATTCCCATCTTCACCGCGCTCGGAGCAGACTGTACCGTGCTTGACTATTCTTCCAGGCAATGTGAAAGTGAACAGCTGGTTGCAGACAGAGAAGGCTATGCAGTCACGATCCTTCAGGCAGATATGACACAGCCTCTTCCTTTTGAAGCTGAGACATTTGATCTGATCTTTCACCCGGTTTCCAACTGCTATATCGAAAAAGTGGAACCTGTTTTTCAGGAATGTTACCGCATCTTAAAAAAAGGAGGAGCGCTTCTCGGCGGATATGATCTTGGCATCAACTATGTTTTCGATGAAACCGAAGAACATCTGACCTACCCGCTTCCATTTAATCCACTAAAAAATCAAAAGCAATATGAAGATTCCATCAGGTATGACTGGGGAATCCAGTTTTCACACACACTGGAAGAACAGATCGGCGGACAGTTAAAAGCAGGATTCCAGCTGACCGATCTCTATGAAGATACAAACGGGCAGGGAAATCTGCACGAACACAACATTCCATCTTTTGTCGCAATACGCGCTGTCAAAAGATAAACTGACGGATCTTCCCTCAAAAAAAACTATTTAGCGCCCTTTGATTCTGCGAAAATGCTCCTGGACCTCCTTTTCATATCCCATATCTGAAGGTTCATAGAACCGCATCTCTTTGATCTCCTCCGGAAGATACTGCTGTTCTACATAGTGATTTGGGTAGTCATGCGCATATTTATACCCGGTTCCTCTTCCAAGATTTGCAGAACCTTTGTAATGTGCATCCTGCAGGTGGGACGGCACCGTTGTCTTATGCGCGCGCACTGCCGCATTCGCAGCCATGATCGCGTTGACTGCCGAATTGCTCTTAGGAGCTGTCGCCACATACAGCACTGCCTGAGACAAGATGATCTGGGCTTCCGGCATCCCGACACGCTCCACCGCCTGCGCCGCAGCTACCGCAACAGAAATTGCCATCGGATCTGCATTCCCCACATCTTCCGATGCACAGATCATGATCCTTCTTGCGATAAACTTCACATCTTCCCCTGCATACAGCATTTTTGCAAGATAAAAGACAGCGGCATCCGGATCAGAGCCTCTCATACTCTTGATAAACGCAGAAATCGTATCGTAATGGTTGTCCCCTCCCTTGTCATAGCGGACAACTCTTTTTTGGATACACTCTGATACTACATCGATGGTAATGTGGATCTTCCCATCTTCAGACCGTTCTGTCGTCAGCACCCCAAGTTCTATCGCATTCAGGGCATTTCTCGCATCCCCACCGCAGATATCCGCCAGAAATTCCAGCGCATCCTCGTCAATGATCGCATGATAACTTCCCATTCCACGCTCTTCATCTGTCAGTGCCCGCCTGATCAGCTTCCGGATATCTTCTTTTTCCAATGGCTTTAATTCAAAAATACTGGAGCGGGAGATCAGAGCGCCATTGACCTCAAAATAAGGATTCTCTGTGGTAGCTCCGATCAGGATCAGTGTGCCGTCTTCCACAAACGGAAGCAGATAGTCCTGCTGTCCTTTGTTAAACCGGTGGATCTCATCGACAAACAAGATCGTCTTCTTCCCGTACATTCCCTGATCGTCTTTCGCCTGCCTGACCACTTCCTCCATATCCTTCTTTCCGGCAACCGTCGCATTGATCTGGGTAAAATTTGCGCTGGTCGTATTGGCGATCACCTTCGCCAGCGTCGTCTTCCCGGTTCCTGGAGGTCCATAGAAAATGATCGAACTCAGCTTATCTGCCTTGATAGCCCGGTAGAGGAGCTTGTCTTTTCCGATAATATGCTGCTGCCCTACCACCTCCTCCAGTGTCTTCGGACGCAGTCTGGATGCAAGCGGAGACTCTTTTTTCTTCGTCGTTTCTCTCATATAATCAAACAGATCCATGTTTTTTCCTCCTATGAAATCCCTGAAATCCCTGCCAGATCGCGGATAACCTCTCCGGCAATGATAAGTCCTGCCACCGGAGGCACAAAAGAAATACTTCCCGGCAGTGAGCGTTTATTTCCTTTTTCTTCCTCTGTAATGTTTTCTGATACATCAACCGGCTTTTCTTTTGAGTACAATACTTTTAAATGTGCCACGCCACGGTTTTTTAATTCCTTTCGCATCACCTTGCAGAGGGGACAGACAGATGTCTTTGTAATATCTGCGATCTCAAATAATTCCGGGTGGAGCTTATTTCCCGTACCCATACTGCTGATCAGCGGAATCTTCCTCTCATCTGCAATTTTTGCAATCGCAAGCTTCGCCGTCACCGTATCAATCGCATCGACAATATAGTCAATCTCTCCCTCCAAAAGTTCTGCCGCATTTTCCTCAAGAACAAATGTCTCATAGACTGTCACCTCAGTCTGGGGACAGATATCACTGATCCGCTCTTTCATCACCTCAGTCTTATATCTGCCGATCGTGCTGTGATAGGCGATCGACTGACGGTTAATGTTCGTCAATGATACGGTATCATTATCGACTAAGATCAGATGCCCGACCCCGCTTCTTGCCAGCGCCTCAATACAGTGTGACCCAACTCCTCCGACACCGAATACAAGTACCGTCTTCTCCCTCAAACTCTCTACACGCTCTTTTCCGACCAGCAGCTCCATTCTGGAAAATTCATTTATCATCTTGCTACTCCTTTATCTATCATGATTCTCTGTTTCTGTGATTTTCCTGCATTTCCGTCAGATTCAACCATTCCCTCCCACTATCCTACGGAAGGATCAACTCTTCCACTGTCACAAATTCATAACCGCTTTCTTTCAAAATATCTATTATTCTGAGTGCCGCACTGACGGAACTCTCATAACAGTCATGCATTAAAATAATATCATTTTCTTTTACTTCCGTCACTACCTTCTGCACAATTTCATCCGCATTTTTTGTTGTCCAGTCAAGTGGATCTACCGACCAACTTACCGGAAGAACCTGCATCTGCCATTCCAGTTCTTTCTGCCATGCACCAAACGGCGGGCGCATAAACGCAACCGGGGCACCCGTGATAGCAGAAATTTTTTCATTGGTCATCCGGATTTCCTCCGCCGCTTTCTCATCTGATAATTTCGTCATTTCCACATGGTGGTATGTATGATTTCCGACGATATGTCCACCCTCGTACATTTCCTTTACGAGTTCCTCATTGCCCTCGATATTTTCTCCGATCAGAAAGAACGTTGCCAATACTTCTCTCTCCTTCAGCCCCTCCAGAAGCTTCGGCGTCCAGACCGGGTGTGGTCCATCATCAAATGTGATCGCGATCTTCGGCTTCTGCATACCGACTGTGCCGACTGTCTCCGCAGTTTCTGCCATATCACCCGATTTCAACAACAAGCAGACCAGATATAGCATTCCAAGAAACTGCAGCACTGCTTTTCTGTTCAAATTGCTCCCCCTGCACATTTTGTTCATATCATATATATGAGGGACAACAAAAAAGAATGTGTCCCTGCCGCAGATCTTCTAAGTTTCGATCTCCTTTTGGAACACATTCTCTTTTCTACTTTCTGACAAGCCGATCTGTATCCTCTCCTGTCAGACAGATCTTCTCTGCTTTTCTGATTTCTTCCGCTTCGGACTATACGCCTTTTTCTCTGCTTTTTTTGTATGCTTCCTCGTCTTCTGCACAGTTTCTTTTTTTACTTTTCTGGTATCTTCTTTTTTCTTATCTGCCTTCACCGGATCTTTCTTCCGGATGCTGTAACCAAATGTTCCCAGCTCCGCTCCGGTCTCCAGATAGGAACCATGAGAATAGGCGAGCAGTTCTGCCTGATTCAATTCAAATTTGCCACCTGCGGTCATATATCTTCCATCCACCTGCACAGCCTCTACCGTTGCAAGGAACATATGATGGGAACCCAGTTCTTTTACCTCTGTCACCTTGCATTCAATATTGACCGGACTCTCTGCGATCGTCGGTGCATAGAGAAGCTTACTTGCTTTTCCTCTTGTAAGATGAGCCTCTTTCCACTTATCCACATCCCTGCCGGATTTTACACCGCAATAATCTGTCGCATGTACAAGATCTTTTGTCGTAAGATTGATCACGAATTCTCCTGAAGACCGGATCATCTCATACGAATAGCGCTCCGGTCTCACGGAAATATATGCCATCGGCGGATTTGTACAAACTGTTCCGGTCCATGCGACCGTTATGATATTCGTATTTCCCTCAGTATCTCCGACGCTCACCATCACTGCCGGCAGCGGATAGATCATGTTCCCCGGCTTCCATAATTGTTTTTCCATCTGTTTTCCCTTCTATTGCTGTAATGCGATCACGAAATTTGGGATCAGCTGTTTCTTTCTGGAAACAACTCCTTTTAAAATAATATCTTCGGTATCCTCTCTCAGATCAAACGCATCAAATACCTGCTCTCTTGCCCCTGCTCCATCGCACAAAAGTTCTGTAGATTCTTCGATAATATTCGTCAGCATAAAGAAAATGCGGTCAAGCCCCTGACTGTACATCGCCTCTTTCAAATATGGAACAAGCTTTTCTTTGATATCATGCAGTTCTTCCTTGTTCATGGAATTGATCTGTCCGACGCCAAACTCCACATCTCCAATGTTAAATTTCTTAAAGTCCTGGAAGCAGATCTCTTCTGCCGTCTTATTCTTGAGATTACTTCCTGCATTAAACATCTCTCTTGCAAGACTCTCAATATCGATATCTGCAATTCTGGCAAGAGACTCCGCTGCTCTTTTGTCCACATCCGTGCAGGTCGGAGAGCGGAACATCAATGTATCAGAAATGATCGCAGAGCAGAGCAGTGATGCGATCGTCCGGTCGATCATAACGCCCTGCTCCTCGTACATCTGATAAACGATCGTCGCAGTGCAGCCGACCGGCTGATTTCTGAAATAGACCGGTCCGATCGTCTCGATGCTTCCGAGTCTGTGATGATCGATGATCTCCTGGATATCTGCTTCCTCGATCCCATCCACTGCCTGGGACTTTTCATTATGATCGACTAAGATCAGTTGTTTCTTTCTTGCATCGATCAGAAGCCTTCTCGAGATCAGACCGACGAACCTTCCCTTTCTGTCTACAACCGGGAAATCACGGAATCTTTTTTTCGTCATCACATCTTTGATATCTTCCACATAATCGCTCATTTTAAATGTGGTCAGATTTTCCTTACTCATAAAATGCTTGACCGGAATACTCTGATTGATCAGTCTGGCTACAGTAAAGGTATCATGCGGTGTGCTGATCACAACGCACTGCCGCTCCTCTGCCAGCTTCCTGATCGTCTTTGATACTTCCGATCCCTGGCATACGACGATACAGCTCGCCTCCATCTCAAGCGCACAGAGCTGAGACTCATAGCGGTTTCCGAGAACAACCAGATCATCCCGCTCGATAAAGTTCTCAAGCAATTCCGGGCTTGACGCCGCGATCACGACTTTCCCTTTGATAAAATAGCCATGTTCATTTCCGGTTACGATTGTGCCGTCTAACGTCTGTACGATATTGCGGTACTGGGTACGCGCCTTCGCCAGAATATGGCTGTCGTACACATCCATATAGGAAGTTGCAATATCTCCGATCGTGATCAGACCTTCCAGCATGCTGTCCTTGATGATCGGCATTGTCTTTGTATTCGATTCCTTCATCAAACGCCACGCTTCCTTGATCGATACATGTCCTTCGATCCCTGCCACACGGCTGATGTCAAGATCCTTGACCTGGATCTGTACGTTCGACAACAGTCCCGGCTCCTCTACGCCGAAACGGTCTAAAATGTACTGTGTCTCCTCGTTTACCTGCCCTGCTCTCTTTGCCACATATTCCTGCCCTGTCACTTTCCTCTTTAGGTTTGCGTATGCAAGCGCAGAACAGATTGAATCCGTATCCGGGTTCTTATGTCCTACGATATATACTTTTCTATTCTTTTTCTTTTCTGATGTCATATTCCAATCCCTCATTAACAATTCATTTATATTATATAGTAAGCCATTTTTTCGGCTGTTCGTCAACCTTATTTTTTCATGGAATTGTTTTTTTTGCATACAGCATGTTATTTTTTTGCCAAAATTTTTCTTTCTGTTTTTCCATAAAAATCTGTGTTATAATAGAAGAAAATTATGAAAACTGAGGTGTAACGTATGAGTGAAGAACAATTGACAACAGAAACTATGGCTGACTACGAAGCACAATTTGACAATGCAGATCCATGGCACATTGTTTCCGAATATATGGAACAAAAGACCGATCTTTCTGTCCGGATTGAAGGGATTGTAAATGGAGGAGCCATTGCCTATATTGAAGGAATCCGCGGATTTATCCCTGCTTCCAGGCTTTCTCTCTCCTACATTGAAGATCTGGAGACCTATCTTCTCAAGGATATCAAAGTCCGTGTCATCGATGTAGATCCTGCTGAGAACCGCCTTGTTCTTTCTGCACGCGAGATCTTAAAAGAAGAGCAGGACAGAGAGCGCGCAAAGAAAGTGCAGGAGATCCCCGTCGGCAGCGTTCTCTCCGGAACCGTAGACTCTCTTCAGCCTTACGGCGCATTTATTCTCCTTGAAAATGGACTGTCTGGTCTCGTTCATGTATCACAGATTTGTGAAAAAAGAATCAAATCGCCTGCAGACGTACTCAAAGCAGGGGAAGAAGTTCAGGTAAAAGTCATTGGGATCAAGGATGGCAAGATCAGCCTGAGTATCAAAGCGCTGGCAGAGGAACCTGAGGAGGAAGAAGAAGTTGTAGAGATCCCGGAATCCGAAGAGATTGGAACAAATCTGGGAGATTTATTTAAAAATATCCAACTTTAATCTGATTCTGTATCTGCATCATTGCACATGAATCCCATTTTTCTGCCACAGTATTCCCATAGAATCTTCTGTGGCAGAAAAAAAGTGCCGTCAGAGCAACTCTTTTCGTCTTCAAAAGACTGGAATTGCTTCTGACGGCACTTTCAGGAAGATCATTCTGCGAAACAGGAATGATACAGTCCGCTAAGACGCCATCACTTTCTCGCTCTCAAATGCTTTGACGATCACACCGGTCAGCACGATACCGATACCAAATGTCATAAACAGTGTGATCAGATAATGGAGCATCGTCACCTCCTGCGTCAGTATCTCTTTCAACACAACAGAACTGTTGTAAACCGGAATCCAGTAAGAACTCTCCGGTGTGCTGCCAAATGAGAACATCGTTGAAAGTCCGATCACAAGGATCAGCATATACAGCGGCATAATGTAGCTGCTCGCCTCTTTCATTGATTTTGCCAGGACGGACACAAGTGCGATCAAAGTTGAATATAAAAATGACAGTGCGATCAACAGCGCTCCGATCATAACGATCTGTTTTACATCCATGCTGATCTTAAATCCATCTCCGGCAGTTCCCGCCATAGTCTTCGCCATGACCGGCATGCATCCAACCATCGCCGCTACATAAATGACAGAGGAAATCCCGGTCAGCGCCATCAGGGCAAATACTTTCCCAAGAACGATCGAGCTTCGCTTCACCGGTGTTACAAGAAGGCTTGCCATTGTTCCCCGCTCTTTCTCCCCGGTGATCATATCTACTCCAAGTCCCATCGCACCTGCAAACAGTAAGATCGTGATGAAATACGGAAGCATCATACCCAGTGTCTTTCCATTTACTTTATCTTCATCTTTGATCTGTATCTTCTCACTCTCTCTGTCTACCTGAAAGATCTCGATCTGTTCCAGATTCCCGACTCTCTGTTCCAGCAGGGTCTGACGATATGTCTCTAACAGCGTACCTCCAATTCTGTCAAACGCTTCCTGGGAATAATCTTCCCCCGGATTATAGTATGGTAAGATCTCCGGAATTTCATCCCCGCTCTGATAGTCTGCGATCTTCTGATCCATCTCTTTCGGGAACGCAAGCAGTAAGTCTGCCTCCCCCTCTAAGATTTTCTCTTTGATCTTCTCTGTTTCACCTTCTTTGACCGGCTTTGCCTCAATCTTTGCCATCTCCCGAAACTTTGCAAAGCTCTCCGGTTCATTTTCTACATAAACCACCGGTATATGTCCCTCTATATTGGACATCATCCGCTTCTGAAACACTCCTGTGACCATCAGGATTCCGATCATGATCGCCACCGGCAGAATAAATACGGAAAATACCATCTTCTTATCCCGGAAGATCCTTGCCATCTCTTTTTGAAAAATCTGTTTCATTCCATTCATCTCTTACTCCCTCCCCAACTTATAAAATTCAAAAAATGCATCTTCCAGATCCTGCGCATTCGTCTGCTGAAGAAGTTCTTCCAGCGTTCCCTCTGCCACCTTTGCCCCGTCAATAATAATTCCGATGCGGTCGCAGAGTTTCTCCGCCTCTGACATGATATGTGTCGATACAATAACAAGCTTTCCATCATCACGCAGTTTTCTCAGGTAATCTGTAACATTTCTTGCGGTGATAATATCAAGCCCGTTTGTCGGCTCATCGAAAATCACAACTTCCGGATCATGCACAAGACTCACTGCGATCGCCGCTTTTTGTTTCATTCCGGTGGAAAGTTCTTTGATCTGCTTATGTGCAAAATCTCTGATCTGAAAATAGTCAAACAGTTCTTCTTTTCTCTTTTTCAGCTGTCCTTCCGGGACATTATGAAGCCTTCCAAAAAAATCAAACAGATAGTCTGTGGTAAACTGTGGATCCAGCTTGATATCACTTGTCAGAAATCCGATTCTCTTCCGGACTTCCTCCGGCTCTTTCTGTACTTCGTGTCCGGATACATAGATCTCTCCCTTTGTCGGCTTAATGATCGTCGCGATACAGCGCAGTGTCGTTGTCTTCCCCGCTCCGTTTGGCCCGAGCAATCCATAGATTTCTCCCTTTTTTGCCGTCAGACTCACATCATCTACCGCGATCTTTCTGTTGTTCTTTGTCTTGGATTCTTTCATCTGCTTTTTATTCAGCTTATAGATTTTCGTAAGGTTTTTAATCTCGATCATCTCTCACCCTCCATATGCTATTCACACTCATTTGTATTAATATCTCATTTGTATTAATATATTAGTACAATACTATATAGAGGATACTTTGTCAATTCCTTTTATCTTCGATTTTTCTTTCTTTTTTCTTCCTGGCCTCCCGTTTCTTTTTCCGTTATTTTTTCCAGCGCCGTCTTCGGTAATAGATTAGACCCGCCAGTACAAATGCCCCTGCGGCTGCCAGGATCCATTTTCCGGCTGCATCAGAATCCCCGGTCTTCGGTGTCCCTTTTTTGTCCGGCTGTATCTGCGGTGTCTGTTTTTCTTCTGCTTTTTTATTATAGAGTGTCACTTTTTGTACCGCTTCTTCTGCCTTAACATGAAACTTCATCTTCTCGGCCTTCTGATACCCTTCCGGCGCTTCTTTCTCCACAAGAAAATACTCTCCCGCAGGAAGTTTCTCGATCTGTTTTGGGGCTTCTTCTGTCTTCCACGGTTCTTCCACTACATTTCCATCAGCATCTTCAATCTGAAGGACCGCGCCGGTCAGCGGCTTCTTCGTATCCGCATCTAATTTCTCCACTTCGATCTTCGTGCAACCATTTTTCAGTTCGATCTGAAATCTTTCTTCTCCATTGCAATACCCTTCTTCATCCACTGTCACTTCCGTGATCTGCTCAGATAACAGATACCCTGGAAGCGTCTCTTTCTCCTGCACACAATATGTACCCGGAGTCAGATATTCCAGCAGGATCCTTCCGTCTTCCGCTGTCACGTATGTCTTCTTTTCCTCTTCCGTAAGCGCTTCCCCATCTTTTTTCCAGACTGAAAATGTGACGCCGCAGAGCGGCTCTCCGCTGGTCTGATCTGTCTTTACAATCTCGGTTGTGGATGGTACATTTTCAACCGTCAGCTCCTCTGTCACGAGTTCTGTAACCTGATCTTTATACGCCAGTTCCACTTCATAAGATTTTTGTGGCCGTACATACCCTTCCGGCTGTTTCTTTTCCTTTACAAGATATTTTCCGAGATAGAGTTCTTTGGATTCTGCTCCTTTTTCTGAAACCTCCACCGTATCGACCAGCTCTCCTTTTTTCGCATGAACTGTCTGATCCGGTGTTTGGATATCTTCCGCCGCAAAGATCTCAAATACCGCACCCGCAAGTGCTTCCTCTGTCTTTTGATCAATCTTTCGGATCCGTATCTTTCCTCTTACACTTCTGTCGCTATAGCGGACAACCTGCGCCTCTGCCCAGGATGCTCCGTCCTTTACTTCAAATGGGAGCAGTTCTCCTTTGAGATATCCTTCCGGAGCCTTTACTTCCTCCAGATAGTACTGCCCCTTTTTCAGCTTCTGCGGAAATGTAAACTGCCCGTTCTCATCCGTTTTAAAAACAGATGTTTTTATATGCTCCGGATAATGCATCTCCATCTCAACCGGATTTTTCTTACTGTCAAGCAGACGGAATTCTACTCCTGCTACCCGAATCTGTTTGCCCGTTTCCTGATCCACTTTCACAACCGTGATCGGAGATGTGATCAGTTTATCTTCCTTATAAATTCCCCGCAGCACTATTTTTTCCTCCTTGATCGTAATCTCAAATGGCTTGACCGGACGGTATCCTTCCGGTGTTTTTGTTTCCTTCACAACATAAGTTCCAAACGGAAGCCTGCCTCTCGGATATTCTTCTGACACAGTCGTGGCAAATCCATGTTTGTCTGTCACCAGAGTCACTACCTCTTTTTCATTTTCTTTCTCATAGACAGTAAATTCTACCCCTGCAAGTCCCTGCAGAGTCTCCTCATCTTCGTTTTCATTTTCCGCCAGTTTGATAATCTCAAAATCTCCCCGGATAATCTCTTCTCTGGAAGAAATATCTCTGTAAAAGATTTCTTCTGTCTCTTCTTTTGGCAGCAGTTCCACCTGATACACAGTCGGATCTAAATTATATCCCTCCGGCGCTTTTGTTTCTTTTACCTCATACTGTCCGATCAGAAGCGGGTTGCTTTCTACCTTTCCCTCCTCGTCTGTCACCAGCGTCTGAATCACTTCACCTGCTTTTGTGCTAACCGTATATTCTGCATTTTTAAGAGAGCCTTTCGGCGGGAGGTTTTCCTGCTCTGCTTCCTTGTCCTTCTTTTGCAGACGGATGATCCCTTTCTGCGGTTTTTCTTCTGATGTCACAACAATTTCCAGTTCTTTTAGTTCCACAGTCTGATCAATGGCAGCGGTATATCCGAACGGTGCTTTCGTCTCCCGGATCATATACGTTCCGTATGGCAGTTCCCTGGATACTGCTTCCCCATTTTTATCAGTCGTAAGTGTATCTATCTTCTTGCTGTTTTGATCAAAGATCTCATAGACTGCTCCTTCCAGGGATCCTTGTCCCTGCGGCTTGCTCTGCTGTGTCTCGGCATCGACCTTTTTAATCTTGATCTTTCCCGTCGGAATCCACTGTACATTGAGATGGATTGGTTCTGTTGGTGTTACCGCATAGCTTCCGGTTCCCATGACTTGTGTATCCTTTCCGGTTCCGATGATCAGAGAGCGCCACTCATTTGTGATACTCCCACAAATATCTCCGCTCTGATACGCCTCTTTCATATCAATCGGAGCTTTTAAATAAAACTGCTCTCCTCCGGAAATATGCCCGGTTCCGGTCTCCTCCGTCCCTCTGCTCTCATTGACCAGCACCATCTTTTCCTTCAGTGGAAGTGCGATCTCATTTTGAGGATCCCCGGACAACATCAGGCTCTCTGTCCGCTGGATTTCTCCATCCACAT
This sequence comes from uncultured Faecalimonas sp., assembly GCA_963557735.1. Lineage (GTDB taxonomy): Bacteria > Bacillota > Clostridia > Lachnospirales > Lachnospiraceae > Faecalimonas. Next base: position 17,563 of record CAUWEA010000018.1, read on the forward strand.
AGGCTGTGACATCAGAATCCGAAAACGATAACGCCGCTTCCGGAACTGTAAGTCCCTTGATCTGCGCTAATTTCGAATGAAAATCCTGCTTCAATTCTTCATAAAATGGTTCCTGCTCCAGACCGGTCCCATGAAAAGCCGCATTAAAATCATAATCTGCAAAAATCCATGACAAAAACATATGTGAATATGCATACCGCTCATCCCAGGATGCCACTCCGGATATGGATGGATCCTGCATCTGCCAGAATCCTTCTCCTACCACCTTTTCTCCCGGCTGCCCGGTTGCAAAGTAAAGCGCCTTTGCAAGTACCTCATGATTTTGCAGCACTTCTCCTGCATAATTTCCATCTGTCGGAGTATCCTTGGCAGGCTGGAGACAATACCCGATATTTCCATTGATATAAAATAAATTTGTAGAATACTGATAATAATAAATCTCTCTTCCCGTCTCAATCTTTACCTGCTCTGTCTGTGCCTCTGCCTCCTCCGGGAAGAAAAGTGCAGTACAAAAAAGCATTGCTACCATGCAGAGCAACACGATCTGTCTTCTTTTTTTCATACGCTGTCCCTTTCTTTTTGATTTTTCTGTAAACGAAATACAACTGCGACAGAACTGTACAGCATCTGCGCTAAAAACAGTCCTATCCCACACTGACCCGCATAGGCATCACGCTTCTTTCATAATGGAATTAAAAATAAAATGGAATAACTGGCAGAACTGCCCGATCCATGTAAAAGGAAAGAATTTTCCTTAGAATTACTCTTTCAGTGTAACACATCTTTATTGAAAGTCAATATCCATCCCGGAGTTTTTATAAATTTGGGTGCAGAAACAATGCCACAGACTCCCAAAACGGTTTCTGTGGCATAAACTCATACGATTATGCATCTTTACACACAGTCTGTGTAGTTTCCCCTTTTCTTTCATCGCCGTCAGATTCTTTACAGTCTCCTTGAAAGATCAGTTCGATCTTGGTTCCTTTTCCGAGCTCACTGCTAATCTGGATCTTTGCATCATGAAGCAGCGCCCCATGCTTTACAATAGAAAGTCCAAGCCCGGTTCCTCCATTTTCGCGCGAGTGACTCTTATCCACCCGGTAGAACCGCTCAAAGACGCGTTCCTTTTCTTCCTCCGGAATCCCGATGCCAGTATCTTCTATGATCACCTTCGCGCCTTCCAGCGTATTTCCCGCCCAGACGCTGACTTTTCCACCTTTTTTATTATATTTCACCGCGTTCTCACAGAGATTATAGATCATCTCGTCCAAGATCTGCCGGATCCCATTGTAAACAACATGCTCTCCCGCCGCCTCAAAACGTACGCTCTTCTTCTCTGCCTGCGGTGCAAGTCTTGTGCAGATTTCCCGCACAAGCAGATAGAGATCCACCTCTTCTTTTTCCAGTTCAATGCTCTTTTCATCCAGCTTAGAAATCTTGATGATATCTTCCACAAGTGTGATCAGGCGGCTCGCCTCATTGTAGATCCGCTCTGAAAATCCCTTCATGTCCTCCGGACGCACAAGTCCGTTTTTCATAATCTCTGCGTAACCCGAGATTGATGTCAGCGGCGTCTTCAGTTCATGGGAAACATTTGCAGAAAATTCTTTTCGCATCTCAGCCGCTTTCTCTTTCTCCTTATTCTGCACATCGATCCCCTGCAGAAGCGGTGTCAGTTCTTCATATACATCATTTTCAAGCGGATGTTCCAGATCCAGATGATTGATCGGATCGATCAGTCTCTTCGTCTGCCACTTGGATGTCAGATATGCACCTGCCACCATCAGAAAAAAGATACCGATAATATATGGAAGGATCTTTTGGATTGTCGGGATCACGTTATCGATCGTCTGGGAAGCACGCAGGATCGATCCATCTTTTAGCCGGAGCGCATAATAAAATGTCTTTCGTCCGAGGGTATCCGACCTTCTTACTTCTTCTCCGCTTCCAGTTTCCATCGCTTCTTTGATTTCTTTTCGGTTCTTATGATTTTCTAATGTAGTCTCATCTTCTATCGAATCATAAAGGACTGTTCCGTCCTGCCCGACCAGTGTAAGTCTTGTGCGCTTCTGCACATCATCCATGATCTTTAAGTATTCCGGTCCTGCAATATCCACCGCCGCCTGGATATATTCTGCTTCCTGCTTCAGCTCTGCAGTTTTATTGAGCACGGTCTGCTGGTAAACTGCTGCAACTGTCAGAATTCCTGAGATCAGAAGCGATAAAAAGGCGACCAGACACATGCTTCTCTGGATTTTACGTCTCATCCTGTCCTCCCATCCGGTATCCGACTCCCCGCACGGTCTCGATCAGATCCCCTGCTGTTTTTAACTTCTGTCTAAGGGTACGGATATGAACATCGATCGTCCTCGTCTCACCGTCGAAGTCATATCCCCACACTTCTTCCAACAGCCGGTCCCTCGACAATACGATATTTTTGTTGCGGATCAGAAGTTCCAGCAATTCAAACTCTTTTAATGTCAGCATGACCGGAGTCCCATCTACACGCACTTCGTGTTTTTTCTGATCCAGCACAAGATTCCGTATCGCATACTGCTCGTTTTTCACTTCCCGTTTCGTTCTTCTTAGCACCGCCTTCACCCGAGAGATCAGTTCCATCATCCCGAACGGTTTTGTCACATAGTCATCAGCTCCGCTGTCAAGTCCGATCACTTTGTCATATTCCGCACCCTTTGCCGTGACCATGATCACCGGAACATCCTTTGTCTTCGCCGAACTTTTCAGTTTTTTTAAGAGGGAAATACCGTCCTCCCCGGGAAGCATGATATCAAGCAGAACAAGCTCTGGCGTCTCAAATGCCAAAGCTTTCATAAATGCTGTGCCATCTGGAAATCCACAAGCTTTCATGCCCGTGGACTCCAATGTATACACAACCAGCTCCCGGATGTTACTGTCGTCTTCCACGCAATAAATCATCTTCGTTCTCTCCTTTATTTTATTTCTCCACAAGCTGTCCGTCTTTATGCACACCCGTAATAGAAAATTCCACCCATTCTGCAATATTTGTCGCATGGTCACCAATACGCTCAAGATACTTTGTGATCATGATCAGATCGATGGCTTTCTCGCCCTGCTTTCCGCCGTCTTTTAAGATCAGCTCTACCAGCTTCGCCTTCACAAGTTCAAACATTTTATCTACCTCATCATCCGCAAGCATGACCTTTCGCGCCAGTTCCAGATCTTTATTGACATAGGCAAGGATGCTGTCATGTACCATCTTGCTTGTCGCCTCCGCCATCGTTCCGATCACCGAAATATCTCTCGCCTCTGACATCCCTGCGGAAATGATGATTTCTGCAATATCCGATGTCTGATCTCCGATCCGCTCCATATCTGTGATCAGTTTCAATGCCGCAGAAATCTGTCGCAGATCTCTTGCCACCGGCTGCTGCTGAAGCAGAAGTTTCAGGCAAAGTCTTTCGATGTCCTTTTCCATCTGGTCAATCTCCTCGTCTTCCCGCATGACGAGTTTTGCAAGTTCCAAGTCTCCGTTTCTTAACGCCTTTGTCGCATTGGCGATCGCTTTCTCACAAAGACTTCCCATAAAAATAAGCTGTTCGCTGAGTCGTTCCAACTGCATATCAAACTTATTGCGCATCTCTTATCCAAACCTCCCTGTAATGTAATCTTCTGTTCTCTTATCCGACGGGATTGAGAATAATTTTTCTGTGTTGTTGTATTCGATCATCTCTCCGAGGAGGAAAAAAGCGGTATTGTCTGACACACGCACTGCCTGCTGCATATTATGTGTGACCATGACAATAGTATAATCTTTTTTCAATTCCATGGCAAGGTCTTCGATCTTTGACGTAGAGATCGGATCCAGCGCCGATGTCGGCTCATCCATCAGAAGTACTTCCGGCTGCACGGCAAGCGCCCTTGCAATGCAGAGTCGCTGCTGCTGTCCTCCGGACATACCAAGCGCACTCTTTTTCAGTCGATCCTTTGTCTCATCCCAGATCGCCGCCTGGCGAAGCGATCTTTCCACAATATCATCTAACTTTGCTTTAGAGCGGATCCCGTGGGTACGTGGTCCGAACGCAATATTATCATAGATACTCATCGGAAATGGATTTGGCTTCTGGAATACCATCCCGACACGTTTCCTAAGCAGGTTGACATCCATCTTTCCGTAAACATCCTCATTGTCCAGCAGAATCTGTCCATCGATCCGGCATCCTTCCACAAGATCATTCATCCGGTTGATCGACTTTAACAGCGTAGATTTTCCACATCCGCTCGGTCCGATAAACGCCGTGATCTTATTTGCCTCGATTTCCATATTAATATTTTTCAGCGCCTTAAAATCGCCATAATATAAATCCAGGTTCTTTACACTAATTTTCCCCATTTCCATTTCCTTTCGTAATCTTTTTCGCAATATATCCGGACAGACAGTTGATTCCGACAACAAGTACGAGAAGTACGACCGCTGTCGCATAAGCCTGGTCCATATAAAGTCCTTCACTGGACAGATTGTACATATGTACAGCAAGGGTACGACCGGATCCCATCACGCTCTTTGGCACTGCCGGAACCGTTCCCGCTGTGTAGATCAGAGCCGCCGTCTCCCCGACGATCCTTCCGACTGCAAGGATCACTCCTGCAAGGATCCCCGGCACTGCTGATGGAAGCACGACACGAAATACAGTCCGAAGCTTCCCTGCGCCAAGTCCGAAACTCCCCTCCCGGAAACTATCCGGAACTGATTTTAACGCTTCCTCTGTCGTCCGGATGATCAGCGGAAGAATCATGATCGCCAGTGTGAATGCCCCCGCAAGCAAAGAATATCCCCATCCAAGTGTCGTGACAAAGAACAACAGCCCGAATAATCCATAGACAATCGACGGAATCCCGGATAAGGTCTCTGTCGTCAACCGGATGATCTCCACAAATTTATTTCCTCTTTTTGCATATTCCACAAGGAAGATCGCCGCAAAGATTCCAAGCGGTACTGCGATCACCAGCGATAAAGCAGTCATTCCGACTGTATTTAACAATGCCGGCATCAGTGAGGCATTCTCTGAAGTATATTTCAGCGCAAACAGATCCGGAGTCAGATGCGGAAGTCCTTTGATCAGAATATATGCGATCAAAAATAAGAGGACCGCAAAAGTCACCGCTGCTGACAGCATCACAAGAAGCATCAGGAGCAAGGATCCCGGCGTCCGCCTGTATGCGCGAAGTTTTTGTCTGATTGTCTGCTTATTCATATTTTGACCTCCTATTTAACAGTGATACAGAAAGATTGATCAGCAAAATGAAGACAAACAGAACAACGGCTGTTGCGATCAGCGCCTCTCTGTGAAGCCCTGCCGCATATCCCATCTCCAGAACGATATTTGCCGTGAGTGTCCGCACACCTCTTACGATCCCCGCAGGCATTCTCGCCTGATTTCCTGCTACCATGATCACCGCCATCGTCTCTCCGATTGCACGTCCGATCCCGAGTACGATCCCTGCTACGACACCTGATTTCGCCGCCGGAAGTACGACTGCAAAAATACTTCTCTCATGTGTTGCTCCCAGTGCCAGTGCGCCTTCATAATAATGATCCGGAATAGAACGGATTGCCGATTCTGTCACACCGATGATCGTCGGAAGAATCATCATCCCGAGTAAGAGTGAGGCAGTCAGAATGCTGCTTCCATTTCCACCCCAGTGGAATCTCTGGCAAATATCTCTGATCAGTGGCACAAGTACGACCAGTCCGAAGAATCCATATACTACCGACGGGATTCCTGCCAGAAGTTCTGTCGCCCCTTTCAATACCGGATAAATCTTCTTCGGGCAATACTTTGCCATAAATACCGATGTCAGGATCCCGACCGGAACTCCAATCAGGATTGCCCCCGCAGTCACATAGATACTTCCCATAATCATCGGAAGAATCCCAAAAATCTCATTGGTCGGCTTCCACCGCTCTCCGGTCAAAAATTCCATAAATCCAATTTCTTTCATTGCAGGAACCCCATTTGCAAATAAAAATACACAAATGAGAGCCACCGCCAGTACCGATGCACAGGCGGCGATGAAAAACACTCCCTGCATGAATTTTTCTTTCCATGCTTTCATACTGTTTTCTTTCCTCTTCCTCTATCTTTTACGGCTGTTCTGTCTGCTGCCAGATCCCGGTGTACGGTATCATTATGCTGAAAACGAATGAGACCGTGCACTAGTTCAGTTCATCCCAGGAAAATACTTCCCCGGTATAAATCTCTTTTACCTGGTCACTTGTCAGATCATCCATCGGGTTTGCCTCATTGACGATCACTGCGATCCCATCTGTCGCGATCACTGTTGCGGTCAGTTTTTCTTTCTCGTCATCTTTTAATTCTCTGGATGCCATTCCGATATCACAGATTCCGTCGATCGTAGAAGTCATTCCCGTTGTAGAGTCACTTGTCTGGATTTCAATCTCAGCTCCCGTATTCACTTTTAAGTAAGCTTCTTTTAATTTCTCCATCACCGGTGAGATTGAAGAGGATCCTGCGATCACGATCTTTCCTTCCGGTTTGCTTCCCTCATATGGTTTTGCATCATCCAGAGAAATGTACCCATTCTCTGAAACGATCTTCTGTCCTTCCTCGCTCAGAATGTAATCGATGAAATCTTTTGTCACTTCGCTTGGATTTTCTTTTGTCGCAATGTTAAATGGCCTTGCAACTTTGTAGGAGCCATCTTTGATATTTTCCTCTGTCGCTTCCGCGCCGTCAATTTTCACTGCTTTTACACTGTCATCCAGTGATCCAAGTGAAATATACCCGATCGCATATTCGTTTCCGGCTACTGTAGACATCATGACTGACGTACTGTTTGTGATGTTTGCCTCTTCCGTCGTGTTATCTATCTTATTTCCTTCATCATCTTTTTCTTCAATCCCGAACAGTTCAATGAACGCTCCTCTTGTACCAGATCCATCTTCTCTTGATGTCACTGAAATATCATTTGCAGCATCAAAGGAAGTTTCCGGCTCTCCTTTTGCTTCTGTGTTTGTCTCTTCACTGCTTCCACAGCCCGCTGCCATTGCCGCTGTCATAGATACTGCTGCCATTACTGCTAAAAACTTTTTCATTTTCATACGATTTGTTCTCCTTCAATCTGTCGTTATATTCTCTCGCTTTCGTTTACAAGTGATACTATACCGGTCGATTGTTAAATCTAAAAACAGCTTTTTGTTAAATCTATGTAAAATCATTTTACATTTCCTTTTATGCTCCTGAGACAAGGAAAAAGGAGCATGCCCTCAACAGGCACACTCCTCTGATCCTTCAAACATTTCTATTCTGTTTTCATCAGGAAAGTCTCTTTTCAAAGTTCCCGACTGCTTTTGCTCCTTCTGTAAAGATCATAAACGCATTCGGATCGATCTCTGATACAATCCTTGTGATCTCATTCTGTTCATATTTAGAGATCATCACAACAAATACTTTTGAATCTTCTTTTGTATAGGAACCTTTTCCTTCCCACTCAGTCACACCGCGGCGCATCTCATTCATGATCGCCTGATCCACACCATCCTTCTTCGTAAAGATCATTACGCTTAGACTGATGTTCTGCACATGGACGCGGTCGCATGTCATCGCCATCACTGTCGCATAGATCAGTGAGTAAACGGTAACTTCTATATCAAAGATCATGAAACAGATTCCGTATACGAAAATATTCATGATAATACTTACTTTACCAACACTGAAAGACGGATATTTCTTCGCACATACCATTCCCAGTGTATCCTGCCCTCCTCCGGAGCTTCCTCCGCGCAGGATCATTCCTGTTCCGACACCGGCTACAAGACCTCCGATAATACATGCGGTCAGATAATCCTCAATGATCGGTGTATTCGGGATCGGGATAAATGTCATAAATAATGTTTCAATCGTCGTCGTATAGACCGACAGCCAGAAGAACCCTCTCCCAAGCACCTTCCATGCCATGAAAAATAACGGTACATTTAACAGCCAGAAAATAATACCGTCAAGATTGATCCCGCTAAGTGCGGCGATCTTCAGATAGTCCACAAGAAATGTACGGATCAGCTGGGCAATACCTAAGAAAGTTCCGTTGTACAGATGCAGAGGCAAAATAATGATATTGACGCCTGCAGCAAACAGAAGACTTCCAAATGTTGCCCACAGAAGACGCACAGCCATTTTCTTGTTCTTCAATTTCTCCATTCCTTTTTTCCTCCTAACGTACTCTTAGAGCGTGCCGGAAGGAATCTGACCGATTCTTCTGACACGCTCTAAGTTATTCTATCATTTTCAGAAACACTTGCCAACTCTTATTTGACATTCTTTCCAAATTTGTTTTCATTTTCCTGCTCAGACTCCTGCAGGCATGCCTTGATCGCCTCGTTGAGCGACAGCATCTTCTCATCAAGCGCCGATACCATGTCCGCGCACTCCCTTAAATCTCTGCTGATATATTCCGGTGCATTTCCCTCAAATTTATAGTAGATCTTATGCTCCAGACTCGCCCAGAAATCCATCGCGATCGTGCGGATCTGGATCTCTACTTTCGTATCGACAACACTGTCCGACAAAAAGATTGGCACAGAAACAAGCATATGATAACTCTTATATCCGCTCTCCTTCGGATTCTTGATATAATCCTTGATCGACAATACCTTCAGATCGCTCTGATTTCCGATCATCTCCGCCAGTCTGTAAATATCCGATGTAAAAGAGCAGATCAGCCTTACTCCGGCAATGTCATTGACATATTTGACCATATTTTCAATCGAAGTCTCATACCCGTACCGCTTTAGCTTCTTCACAATGCTCTCCGGCGACTTGATCCTGGACTTGATATGCTCGATCGGATTATACTTATGTACATGCTGAAATTCATCATTTAAAATCTCCAGTTTTGTACCTACTTCTTTAATTGCGGCATTGTACAAAAACATGACAGTCTTCCAACTGTCCACATCCTCGTAATTTTTTACCACTGTTCTCATCACTTTCCTTCTCTCCTTGTATCCGAAAAATCATTTGATATTTTCATTATAACATAGGTTGATTTAATTGTCTTAAATTTCACAATTTTTTAATATTCTTTCGCTTTTCTTCCGGAAAGTCTACTCCTCTATGATCTGGATCTCCAGATAATCAAAATCAATCGCATCTACAAAATTATCCTGATAAAATCTTGCCTTGTCGTGTCTCTGAAATTCACTGATCGTATGATTGAGCCAGATCGGTTTACTCAGATCAAACTCATAACAGATTTCTTCCAGCGCCCGGAAGATCTTATGTGTCCTTGTATCCTCATCCTCAATGCATACAACCGTATCACGCATCATCCGGTTTTCCCTGAATATCTTTCCCCATAATCGAAACATTGCTTTTCTCTCCTGCTCTTTTTTTCTATCTTCATGCATTATACATGATTTCCCGCAAAGAAAAAAGAATTTTTGAAGATCCGGACAAAATTTATGCTTCCTGCCCGAAAAAAGCTTGTAATTTTCCAGGATTTATCCGAAAATAAAAAAGAAACCGTGATACGACCGAAAACACAATCACAGAAAATGAGGAACGACTGTGCCGCCAGCTAAAAAGACGGCAGAATGGAGAGTATTATGAAAAAAGCACTGATCATCATCGATATGCAAAATGATTTTGTTACCGGAAGTCTCGGAACAAAAGAAGCCGAAGAAATCGTCGGCGCAGTGGAGGCAAAAGTAAAAGCTGCCCGCGAAGACAAAACAGAAATTCTATTTACACGAGATACCCACGGAGAAGACTACCTTGCCACCAAAGAAGGACGATCACTCCCGATTGTCCACTGTGTGAAAGGAACGGATGGCTGGGAGATCATCGACTGTCTGAAACCTTATGCCGATACAGTTTTTGACAAAGAAACTTTCGGAAGTACGGCGCTGTCAGACTATGTCGCCTCCCAAAATTATGACGCTGTGGAACTTGCAGGGCTCTGCACAGATATCTGCGTTGTGTCAAACGCTCTTCTTTTAAAAGCACGCATGCCGGAGATGGATATTTCTGTCGATCCGAAATGCTGTGCAGGAGTGACACCGGAAAGTCATACTGCAGCGCTGCTCACAATGCAGATGTGCCAGATCCAGATTCTTTCTTAACCCACATAAAAGGGAGATGCACATTCCCAAATCTGTGCATCTCCCTTTTCTCATACCGGTCAAAAAAGTCTCCTTTTTCTCTATTCATTTCTGATCGCCGCCAGCGGACTTAGCCGCATTGCACGCAGCGCCGGAAAATATCCTGCTGCCATGCCGACAAATATGGCAAATCCAAGCGATGCCAGCACAAGCCAGACCGGAATATAAGAGATATCTCCCTCAAATCCCATTGCGCTTCCCATGCTCCCGGCAACTGTGTTGATCCCAAATGATAACAGCATACTCAGAAGATTACCGATCACTCCTCCGAGCAGACCGATAAATCCCGCCTCGATCAGAAACATCTGCTTAATGTTCCTGAGGCTGCATCCCAGCACTTTGATCACACCGATTTCCTTTGTCCGTTCATAGATGGACATCATCATCGTATTGGCGATACCGATTGCTGCCACAAGGAGCGATACCGCTCCGATCCCCCCAAGCACTGCCTGGATGATCGCAAACTGGCTCTGCATACTTTTTAAGTATTCCGCATTACTGCTTACCGTATAGCCCATTTCCCGGATCTTTGCAGAGACAGCCTCCACATTATCGATATCATCTACCTGCACACTCGCAGAAGAATATACAAATTCCTTGTACGGCTTCCCGGACTTTGTCGTAGGCTGCCCCGGAATCGGCCGTGCTCCATACTCGCGCTTTAACGTAGAGATCAATGTATCCAGATCACAATACACATAGTAGGAATGAGAATTGTATGTATTCAGATCTCCTTTCACCATCCCGCTTGCATGCACCACATATTTCTTCGGCGCTTTTGTGGCTGTCTGATTTCCATTCTGTCCCTCCGATTTTCCAAGAGACTGTTCCAGCGAACTCGTTCCACTCCCCTTTGACGCCATATAGGCATCTGCATCCAGAATCAGAAATAATGGATCGTTCATATAATCAATATCCGGCAGCTTCCCGGTTTCCCAGTAGCCTTTTCCCGTATTTTTTTCATAAAGCATCTCCGGGATCAGATTCCCTATGACCAGTTCCAGATTTGATGTCCCTGCTTTTGGCAGACTGCTTCCCTCTGCCAGCGGGATATTCTGCTCCTGCAGCGCTTCCGGCCGCATTCCTCTAAGATCCACATATCCTTCGTAGTTTCCTTTCAGGATCATTGCCGACATGGATAACACCGGCGATGCCAGCCTGACATGCTCCAGCCCTGCCAGTTCTTCGATCGCCTCATCTGTAATATATTTTTCCGACTCCTGATCTTCCTGCATCATATCCCCGGTAATAATGACACCGCTTCCTCCGTTTGTTTTCCCGGTAACCTCGATACTTGTAAGACCTCCGGATTCTTCCACCTGCTGATACATCGACTTCTGCATGCCAAGCCCAAGCGAGATCATCACGACGATCGATGCTGTGCCGATCACAACTCCGAGTACAGTCAGAAACGTTCTGAGCTTTCTTCGTTTTAAATTCCCGCTACTCATCCTCAGTAAGTCTATCAAACTCATCTGCCAAGCTTTCCTCCTCTTCCTGAAGTCTTCTCTGCTTCTTCTTTTTGAAAATGATCACAGAGAGGATGATCCCTGCAAGTACCGCTGCTGCAATGACAACCGGGATTACCGGGAATCCTTTCTCCTCTGGCTCCATCTCCGGGTCAAGCGGCATCGCTGTCTCTTCCGGCTCTGCCGTTACAAGAAGCTGGAACTCCTGCTCTGTAGAATACGAGGCGCCTGCCTCATCTTCATAACTGACGATCATCTTCATCCTTCCATCGCCGGTCGTCTCCTTCTCCCCGGTTACCATTCCATCGATCGCCGCCGAGGAGCCGGATTCTACATGACCTACAAACACTTCCTTCGCCTTGATTCCTTCCCCCTCAAATCTTGCCTTGACATTATAAAGCTTCGTCCGGCCAAGATTGTAAATATTACACATCACATTCGCCTCATCTCCCACCGCAATTTCCGGTGAACTGATTTCCAGTTCACTAAATTCAAACCGTGCAGCCTGCTTAACCGGGATCGCAAGTGCCGCATGCCCCTCATACTGTGTCGCATTTCCATCCTGATACTTCATGGAAAGTTCAATGCTGTACGGCTTCTGGAGCAGGTCTGCCCGCGCATTCAGGGCAATCGCAATATCCTTTGTTCCTCCTGCCGGAATCTGGTCAAGATATACGGAGCTGGATCCTGATACCGGAAGAAACGCCGGGGCTGCCCCGCTTGACTCTGCCCCTTCTGCCGGGGCGGTAAATTCAAACAGCATATTAGAAACCGCCGTATCCTGAGAAGTATTCTTCAGATGCACGATCAGATTAAAATTGCTTCCTGCCGGAATCTCCGCCGGATCTGTATTAAATCCTGACACGATCACACGAGGCACACCGGTCTTTGCCTCTCCCCCAGAAACGACTTCACCGCCATTGTATACTCCGCCTGCGTCATACGGATAACCGCCCATGCCATCTGATCCTCCACCTTCCGGAATCTCTCCCCCTGGGCTTTGTTGTTCTTCATTTTGCTGCCCCTCTGCGACATCGGTTTTCAAAAATACGTTCTGTTCCGGGAGTGCACCTTCCTCACACGCCAGATCAAACTTCAGTTTATAATAACGTGAAGTCACATCGGTCCGTGCGGTGAATGTATAGGACACTGTTTTTGTCTCCCCCGGCGCGATCGCGTCCACGATCTGTGTATAATTTTTATTTTCAATCTCAAACGGCCATGCTTCGGTGCTTGCCTTCACTTTCGGAGTCACATTCAGGTTCGTGATCGCTGTACTTCCGGTATTTGTCAGATTTAACAGCAGATTTTTTGTCTCCCCGGCACGATAAAGAAGGACATCCCCTTCCGCCCCTTCAATCTGGGAAGTCATCTCCAGACCGACTTGTGTCTGTTCCTTCCCATCCTCTGCCGTCACGGCTTCTCCCTCTGTCTCCATCTCTTTTGCATATACGCCTGCTGGTATTGCCATCACTGCACAGAGAAGCAGTGCTGCCCATCTCTTTCTGATTCTCATTACTTACTTTCCTTTCTCTCTTCTGCTTTTACTCCCTTTTCTTTCAGTTGTTCCCGGTTATCAACAATCCTGACGATCTCCCCATCGATAATGTGGAACACTCTGTCGGCATACTCGGCAAGATGATTGTCATGTGTGACCATCACAAGTGTCTTTTTCTGCTCTTTTACAACTTTCTGCATCAGACGCATTACTTCCTCTGATGTGTGGGAATCCAGATTCCCCGTCGGTTCGTCTGCAAAAATAATTTTCGGATCGACGACTAACGCCCTCGCCACACCGACTCTCTGCTGCTGCCCGCCTGACATCTGATTCGGCATATGTTTCTTATGCTTCTTCAGATTAACAAGATCTAACATCTGATCTGCGATCTTCATCCGTTTACTCTTCGGCACTCCCCGGAAACTTAACGGCAACGCCACATTTTCCACCGCATTCATCGTTCCGATCAGATGGAAAGACTGAAAAATAAATCCTACATTTTCTCTGCGGAACTTTACAAGTCCATCCTCATCCAGTTTCTCCATATGTACCCCATTGATGATGATCTCTCCCCTGGTCGGTTTCTCCAGTCCTGCAAGCATGTTTAAAAGTGTAGATTTTCCGGAACCAGAAGTTCCAACGATCGCACAGAACTCCCCTTCATAAATACTGAAATCCACGCCATTCAGCGCCCGCACAATACTGTCTCCTACGCGATACAGCTTAAAAAGATGCTTCGCTTCAATGATCTTTTTCACCCCACTGCTCCTTTCTACACATCTGCCGGCCGCGAATCCATTTACAGATTTCACCGCTGCCGCCAGGCACATGTGCACTGATATGAAGATATGATAGCATATAATAGAATATTTTTTGTTTATAAATATTTAATACTTTCTTAATTTTATATCACAATTTTAACGGATTTCTAAGTATTTTTGTTACTAACGCAAAGATTCTGCATATCTTTCTTCTCCCCTAAAACAAAAGAGAACTTAAAAGCAAAAAAGAGCATGCCCCAACATAAGCATGCCCTTTTTTTCAGCTATTTTTAATTTTCCGGATTCATGATCTCCTCTGCAATGTTTCTTGCATGATCGGAAATCCTTTCCATTGAAACGAGTGTATCTAAATAGAAGATACCTGTCTCGGCATTACACTGATTATTCGCCAGACGTTTGATATGTTTATTTCTCAGCCGTACTTCCAGATCATCTGCGAGTGTTTCTCTCTCGATCACCTTGACAGCCTTCTCTGAATTTTTCTCAAAGAATGACTCTTTTGCGTAGAGGTAGCTTTCCACACAGACATTCATCATATGTTGGATCTCCTCTGTCGCAAGTTCTGAGAAATCTAATTTCTTCTCCCTCATTGCCTCTGCGTACTCGGAAATGTTCTCACAGTAGTCACAGATCCGTTCCATATCCGATACGACCTGGAGCAGATGTGCCACATCCTGATGCTCTTTCTCGCTGACCTGAAGTGCTGTGATCTTGATCGCGTAATCTGTGATACCTGCACTGAGTTTGTCCACAACAGCTTCTTTCTCTTTGATGCTCTTGATCGTCTCTTCGCTCTTTGTAAAGAGTACTTCTTCTGATTCTTTCAGTGCATCTGCGACAATATTTCCCATTCGCTCGATCTCAGTAACTGTAGACTGTAAAGCAATACCAGGAGTCTGTAACATTCTGTCATCCAGTAATACAACATCGTCTTCCTGTGCACATTCTTCTACACGTCCGATCTTCTTTGCAAGTGCAATGATCCAGTTTGATACCGGGAACAGAAGCACTGTTGTTCCGATATTGAAGATCGTATGAACTGTACTGATCTCTGTCTGTGTGATCAGGTTCTCTCCCAGAACCGGATTGACAACGGTAAAGAAGATGATTGCGACGACGCTGAAGATCACCGTACCGATCACATTAAACAGCAAGTGCATAAGTGCTGCTGTCTTTGCATTTCTCTTTGCTCCGACACTTGAAAGCATCGCTGTCACACAAGTACCGATATTCTGTCCCATGATAATATAGACTGCTGCGCTCATCGGCACAAGTCCTGCCGCTGCAAGGCTCTGAAGGATTCCAACCGATGCCGAAGAACTCTGGATCACCGCTGTCACGACGGTTCCTGCTAAAATACCGAGGAACGGATTCTTTCCAAGCGTCACGAAAATATTGCAGAATGCCTCTGATTCTTTCAGCGGGGATACTGCCCCTGACATCGTGGAAATACCAACAAATAAAATACCAAATCCGACAATGATACTTGAAATGTCCTTTGTAGAACGTCTCTTTCCGGTCAGCATGATGATCACACCGATGATGATCGCGATCGGTGCCAGATTCGCCGGGCTTAACATCTTCGCCCATTCTACACTCGATACGAGCCAGCCAGTAACTGTCGTACCGATATTTGCCCCCATAATAACTCCCATTGCCTGCGTCAGGTTCATGATTCCCGCATTTACGAAACCGACCACCATGACCGTCGTAGCGGATGAACTCTGAATCACAGCTGTAATAAATGCTCCGAGCAGTACTCCGAAAAACTTGTTCTTCGTCAGAACTTCGAGCAGTGCTTTCATTTTATTGCCGGCAGCATTCTCAAGTCCCTGCGCCATGATCTGCATACCGTAGATGAACATTCCAAGCCCACCTACAAACGGAATAATAATGCCAGTGTAATCCATAGGCTTCCTCCTCATAACTAATACACTTTAAACTCACCTTTTTACCATAACATTATATCCGACAGAAAACAACATCTTTTTACTATTTTTTCATCATTGTGCAGGGATTCTGTTTTTTTATTTTTTCATTTTCGGTTCAAATACAAGGGAACCGAGATAACCAAACACAAGAGCTGCAGAGATTCCCGCTGCACTTGCAGTAAATCCCCCGGTAAAGATCCCGATCAATCCGTCTTGTCTGACGGCTTCCCTGACTCCTTTCCAGAGCAAATTGCCAAATCCGATCAGCGGAACACTTGCCCCCGCCCCGGCAAAGGAAAGTAACGGCTGGTAAATATTTAAAAATCCAAATACCGCACCAGAACATACAAGCAGTACCATCACCCGCCCCGGCATTAATTTTGTCCGGTCAAGAAGGATCTGCACGAGTGCACAGATCAGTCCTCCGACCAGAAATGCTTTGAGATAATCCACAACATTCCCTCTCTTTCTGATTTTTTCATTTTCTAACAATGTTCCAGCACAATACCATGGGCGATCCCTGGAACACTCTCCCCTTCATTAAAACTTACCGTAGACATCAGGGCTCCGGTCGGCACAAACAGTACCCGCCTCCACTCTCCGCTCTCGATCTTTGGAAGGATATAAGCCGCCAGCGTCACTGCGGCACAGCCGCATCCGCTTCCCCCTGCATGTGTGTCCTGCGTCTGCTGGTCAAAGATCGTCATTCCGCAGTCCATATGGTTCTGCTTGATATCCTTTCCTTTTTTTCTTACGAGATCAAACAAAATCGTCTGTCCCACATAGCCAAGATCACCAGTGATGATCCGGTCATAATCTGACTCCTGCCTTCCAAAATCTTTCAGATTCTGCAGGATCGTATCACACGCTGCCGGCGCCATGCACGCTCCCATGTTCTGGGAATCTTTGAGTCCATAGTCCACGATCTTCCCGACAGTCACACCGGAAACTCTCACATGACTTTTTTTCTTTCCTATTAAAAAAGCGCCGCTCCCGGTTACTGTCCAGTGGGCAGACAGCGGTCTTTGGTTCGCGTATCCCAGTGGAAAACGAAATTCTTTTTCTGCGCTTCCAAAATGGCTTGATGTCACTGCCAGCATATATTCTCCATATCCTGCCGCCACTGCCATCGATCCGAGCGCAAGAGCTTCCCCGGAAGTGGAACATGCGCCGTAAAGTCCAAACATCGGAATCTGAAGCGCCTCGACTCCCATTGAGGTTGCGATTCCCTGGCGGAGCAAGTCTCCGCCGTACAGATAGCGCACTTCTTTTGCACCAATCCCCGCCTTTTCCAGCGCCAGCACACATGCCTCTTTCTGCATCCGGCTCTCCGCCGCCTCCCAGGTCTGTTCTCCAAACAGATTATCCTCCCCGGACATATCGAACAGATTTCCAAGGGGCCCTTCAAACTCTTTTTTCCCTACGATCGATCCTGCACTGATCACATACGGCGCCTCCTGAAAACAAATGCTCTGACTTCCTCTTACCATTGTCATACGATCACCCCGACTTTCAGAAGCAGATAATAGATCAGCCCCAGCCCCCACGAAGTCACGATCCCATATAAGATGACCGGACCTGCGATCGTGAAGATTTTACAGCCGATGCCAAATACCTGCCCTTCCTTTTTATATTCGATCGCCGGAGCCGCCACGGAATTGGCAAACCCGGTGATCGGCACAAGCGCTCCCGCACCGCCCCACTTTGCAATGCCCGGATACAGATTCCATCCGGTAAAAAGTACGCTCAGCAAAACAAGTGTAAGGGAAGTCCATGCACCGCTGATTTCCTGTGTGCATCCTGCATTTTTACAGAAATTCATGAGAAACTGCCCGATCACACAGATACTTCCTCCAGTCACAAATGCCTTTGCCATATTCAGATACACATTGTGTACCGGTGTCTTTGTTTTGACATACTCCTGATATGCTTTCTCCTGCCTCTTTTTCTTTTCCTGCTCGTCCATACCCTTTCCTTTCCCATCCCCGGTGCCCCGCCTCTGATTTCCCATAAAAAAGCGACTGCGCCAGGAATCTGTTTTCAAGATCCTCTTTTATTTTTCCCGCTGTATTTCAGATATCATTTGTCACTTTTCACTGCTATCCCCAGCCTTTCCAGAAATAGATGACTGCGCCTATTCCTTTTCCAAATGCCATCCCCGCAATGATATATGGGATCGCGCGGAGCAGCTTCACTCTTCTGATAAAGATCGGGAAAATATTTAAGATTTCTGCAAGCGCCATCGCCCAGCATCCGACAAAGATCCCCCCGAACAGACCGAACACCGGCACGAGTACCTGCCCATACGGAATTGTAACCGGAAATAAGTAGAACAGATTGCCGAAGATTCCTCCCAGTGCGATCGACTCTTCATAGAGCAGGACATGATCGCCGGTGTGTGTGCGGTCAGAAAATTCTGATACGACTCCAAGTCCGACAATAAATGAAAACAATCCTCCTGCCGCCGCAACTCCCGCACTCAGTCCAAGTACTGCAAGTATGATCTGTTTTATCCACATCGCTTCTTCTCTCTTTCTGTCTTTGTGTACATGTGCTGCTTCACCGCTTCTGTATGCTTCTTTACTTTACATCAAGTTCCATTTGCTTCCTCTCATAGTTCTCCACAAGAGTTGTCTGGATATCATTTTCATAGAGCCTCATCTCCACTTCCATCGGAGTCGGATCTACGGAGAACCGTTTACCCGCAAAGTGGTTAAAAAATACAAGGATTCCCACGATCAGTCCAATACTGTAACACACTTCCAGAAGCGTAAATCCATCTGACGGCATCCCGGTCAGCTGCTCATAGACCTGCCCGAACATTTTTCCGACATCTACATCATTGTTAAAAGCCATAATAGAAAAGGCTGAGCCCAAAAATGTGATCAGCACAACACCCGTTGTCTTCAGAACATGCATTACCTTCCCGGGTGTCTTCTGCTTTTCATAAGTAATGATAAAATCTGTCTCTCCCAGATTTTCAATATCTAACCCGGGATAGACCTGATGGATTTTTTCAATCACTTTTAAAATGGAACAGACAAACCGGTTCTGCCCATTTTCCGGTACTTTCAGCAACTTTTCTGTCTTTAATCTTGTCACAATATCCTGGTCTGTACACTCCATGGAAAGAACATCCCCAAGTGTCACCTCATGCTTTGTCACTTCCATACTTCGTTCTGCTTTTATATATAGTTTTCTGTTTGTCGCTGCCATCTGCCATCTTTCTCCGATCTTTCCAGTCTCACAAGCGTTCCCTCCCCGGATAATTCTGTCTGCCGCACGTCTGTAAAATAATAACAGACTCCGACGATCACAGCCGCCGCGACAACACAGAGCAGACATACCCAGATTTTCTTTCTTGCATGATCCATTTTTGCACCACCTTTCTGACACTCTCTGCCATGATACTTTCACTGCATTTCTTTACAGAGATTGCTTATTCCTATTATTTCCGCATTTGAGAAACCTATACAACGTATCAGAAAACCGCATGCATTTGATTCTGTCATAAAAAGAAGAACTGCTGACAGTTTCTGATTCTGCCATGCAGTCCTTCTTTTTTCACCCGGTCTGTATTTTTGTCCTCATATTTTTTAAAATTTTCTTCTCCAGTCTCGATACCTGCACCTGTGAGATGCCCATCCTTTTTCCGATCTCCGACTGCGTCTGGTTTGCAAAATATCTCAGGTAGATCAGCTGCCGCTCCTCCTTGTCAAGTTCCTCGAGCAGCTGCCTTATCAGCATATGGTTCAGGATAGACTCCTCCTGCCGTTCCTCTTCCTCCAGTTTATCAAGGAGCTCGATCTCATTGCCGTCTTTCTGATAGATTGGTTTGTGCAGCGACTCCACTTCTCCGCTTGCATCGAGCGCCATCGCCAGTTCTTCCTTTCCCACTCCCATCTCCTTCGCCAGTTCTTCCATCGTCGGCTCCCGGTTGTATTTCCTCTGAAGACGTTCCCTTGCAAGAAATGCTTTGTATGCCGTCTCTTTTAGCGACCTGCTCACCTTGATCATTCCGTCATCTCTCAAAAAACGTCTGATCTCTCCTGAGATCATCGGCACTGCGTAAGTTGAAAATTTCACATCATAGTTCAGATCAAATTTATCGATCGCCTTTAAAAGCCCGATGCTCCCGATCTGAAACAGATCTTCGCTGTCTGTCCCCCTCCCGAAGAAACGCTTTACAATACACCATACTAGCCCGGTATTTTCTTCCACCAATTGTTCTCTCGCTTTTTCATCTCCATCGTGTGATCTCTGAATTAAAGCGATTGTGTGGTCCATAAGTCCCTGCCTTTCCCGATTGTCTTTTTCATGCGGACAAGGGTCCCTTTTCCCGGCGCAGATTCCACATACACATTGTCCATAAAGGCCTCCATAAAGGCAAATCCCATCCCGGAACGGTCAAGCTCCGGTCTTGTCGTGAACAATGGCTCCATCGCCTTTTCAATATTTTCAATCCCTTTCCCCTCATCTTTGATCTCTGCATAGAGTGTCTGCCCCTCGATCCAGCACCGGATGTAAATCTTCTTTACGCTTCCATCATACCCGTGGATCAGTGCATTTGTCACCGCCTCGGAGACCGCTGTCTTCACGTCAGACACTTCCTCCAGCGTCGGATTTAACTGTGTCATAAATGCCGCTACCGACACCCGCGCAAACCCTTCGTTGACCGGTCTGCTGTCAAATACCAGTTCCATTTCATTTGTGCCCTTCATCATTGCTTCTCCTCCTCAAACATCTGGATTATTTTTGTCACACCTGACATTTTCAATATTTTCCGGATCCGTTCATTTGCATGTACTGCCCAGACTTCCCCGCCCGTCAGACAGACCAGCTTATAGCGTCCCATGATCACCCCGATCCCGGAGCTGTCCATAAAGTTCGTATCTGCAAAATCAAAAATAACATATCTGATATGATTATGCTCGATCAGCATATCTGCTTTTTTTCGCACCTGCTCCGCATTGCAGTGGTCTAACTCTGCGGGCAAAAAGATTGTAAGACTGTTTTCCTGTATATGATATTCCATAACACCCTCCTGCATTTTCGAATAAAAAAAGGACATACACTTCCTCGTGTATCTCCTTTTCTTTCGTACTTTGTTCTATATAGCCTTCCGGCTCTGCGTCAGCCCGGATCCCTTTAATAGCCTTCCGGTTCTGCATCAGCCCCGTATCCATCTGTTCCGCCACCGACATCTCCATAGCCGCCTTCTGTTCCCTGATAATCATCATAAGAATCCTGATAGCCTTCTCCCTGCGTATTTCCCGCAGAATCTCCATAAGGATCCCCATAGTTATCATAATTTTCTCCACCATACTGGCCCGGATCGGTATATTCATTTCCAGAAGAATCTTCTGTATTTTCTTCCCCAACAGCATCTTTGCCGTTTGCCGGCGATCCTTTTGCTGCCTCTTCGGCTCTTTTTGCCACATCCGTCTTCGGGTAGGCATCCATGATCTTCTGGTACATTGCATCTGCTTTCTCCTTCTCAT
>CAUWEA010000019.1:0-35680 GCA_963557735.1 uncultured Faecalimonas sp.
GGAGTGAATGGGATGAAAGTAATTGATTTTCAGAATGCAAGCTGTAAGCATTGTTATAAATGTGTGCGAAACTGCAGCGTCAAAGCGATTTCTGTCCGGCATGAGCAGGCGCATATCATGAATGATCGCTGTATCCACTGTGGAAAATGTCTTGAGGTCTGTCCGCAGAATGCGAAGCGGTTTGCAAGTGATCTGGAACTGATCAAAGCATATATCCGGCAGAACATGAAGATTGTCGTGTCGATCGCGCCATCCTATCTGGGGCTGATGGACTATCAGACCCCGGGGCAGGTTGTGGGGGCGCTGAGACAGCTTGGATTTTCAGAGGTGAGGGAGACGGCGGAGGGAGCCGCATTGGTCACGAGAGAATATCAGAAATTGCTCCGGGAAGGAAAGCAGAAAAATATCATTACGACCTGTTGTCCAAGCGTCAATGATCTTGTAGAGAAGTATTATCCAGAACTGACAGATCAGCTCGCGCCGGTCGTATCACCAATGATCGCACATGGAAGGCTGATCAAAAAAATGTACGGGCAGCAGACAAAAGTAGTGTTTCTTGGTCCGTGCATCGCAAAAAAGCAGGAGGCAGCAGGAGATTTTCGTGTGTCTGGCGCGGTGGATGCGATCCTGACATTTGAAGAACTGGCACAGTGGCTTAGGGAGGAACATATCGTTCTGTCGGAATGTGAGGATCTTCCGATGGCAAATCCCGACTGCGGTGTGAACCGTCTCTATCCGGTCAGTGGAGGCGTTCTCCAGTCTGTGATGCTGAAATCTTCAGCAGAGAATGGAGTGTCTGGTTTGGAAGTGGATGGAAGTGACCAGAAAGAGAAAGTGAATGCATACCACAAAATTTATGTGGATGGTCTGGATAATTGTATAGAGATGCTGGAAAGTCTGAAGCGAGGGGAACTGGATCACTGTTTTATCGAGGCGAATGTCTGTGATGGTGGCTGTGTCAAAGGTCCTGCATCCGGCAACTGGAATGTATCGTTTATTAAGGCGAAGGTTGAGATGGAGCAAAGAGTGGCAGCTCATCAGGAAGCAGAATATGAGCCGCAGGCTTTCGAGATCCCGCTCTGCAAGAAGTTTGCGCCGAATCCTCCAAAGGAGCAGATTCCTACGGAAGAGGAGCTTCGCGCAATTCTGAAAGAGACCGGAAAATATTCAGAGAAAGATGAATTAAATTGTGGCGCATGCGGGTATGCGACCTGCAGGGAGAAAGCAGTTGCAGTATTTCAGAAGAAAGCAGAGAACAGCATGTGTCTTCCTTATGCACTTTCCAGAGCAGAATCCATGTCAAATGTGGTGATGGATGTGACGCCGAATCTGATCTTTATCATAGACCGGGAGATGCGGATCCGAGAGTGCAATAAAAAAGCCCAGGAACTGCTTGGAATCAGCAGAGAGGAAGCGCTGGAGCGGTATCTGTATGAATTTATTGACACATCAGATGTAGAAGAAGTTTTTCAGACAAGAGAATCAATCACTTATAAGAAAGTACAGCTGGAACAGCTGGAGATGAAGGCGGAGGAGAAGATCATCTATATTGGAGATATGGAGTCGGTTCTGATCATTTATCAGGATATTACAAAAGAAGAGAAAGCAAAAGAGAAACATTATAATCTGAAAATGGAGACAGTGGAGATGGCACAGCGCGTCATCGACAAGCAGATGATGGTAGCGCAGGAGATTGCCGGACTCTTAGGAGAGACAACAGCGGAGACGAAAGTGACTTTGACAAAACTAAGAGATTCGATCCTCCTTGACGGAGAGGGGGATTAGTCATGGGAATCAGCGTAGATGTTGCATGGAAAAGTCTGAACAAACACCATGAAGAGCTATGTGGGGACAAAGTAGAAGTGCTGAAGACAGCGGACTCTGATATCGTGATCCTGGCGGATGGCATGGGCA
The DNA here is from genome assembly GCA_963557735.1 of uncultured Faecalimonas sp. Classification (GTDB taxonomy): domain Bacteria; phylum Bacillota; class Clostridia; order Lachnospirales; family Lachnospiraceae; genus Faecalimonas. The sequence continues at coordinate 1,915 of CAUWEA010000019.1, forward strand.
GTGGCGTCAAGGCGAATATTCTGGCGACGCTGACATCGAAGATCCTCGGCACAATGTTGTTTAACGGTGCGACGATTGAATCCTGCGTGGAGACAATTGCAAAGACACTTCCGGTCTGCAAGGTGAGGGAAGTCGCCTATGCGACATTCAGTATTCTTCAGATTTTCCGAAACGGAGAAGCATATCTGGTGGAATTTGATAATCCGTCATGTATTTTTATCCGGGACCATAACGTGCAGTCTTATCCGTATGAGGAGCGGAATATAGAGGAAAAACAGATCCATGAGTACCGGTTCCGGGTGGAACTGGGCGATTATTTTGTTCTGATGAGCGATGGAGTGCTCTATGCGGGGCCGGGCGATTTCCTGAATTTTGGATGGACATGGGACAGTATGGCAAAAGCGGCGCTAAAGTGTCTGTCAGAAGAGATCTCCGCATCCAGACTTGCGGTCTCCCTTGCGGATACCTGTGACGAACTTTACGGACACCGGCCGGGAGATGATACGACCGTTGCGGTCATGCATGTGATCCCGCGTCAGATCGTCAATATTTTTACGGGACCGCCGGAAAATAAGGAAGACGATGAGAGAGTCGTGCGTGCATTTATGAAGCAGGAGGGAAAGAAGGTTGTCTCCGGAGGGACGAGCGCGAATATCGCGGCCCGGGTACTTGGAAAGGAGATCTATACATCGCTCAAAGATTATGATCCGAAAGTGCCGCCGATGGCGGTGATCGAGGGGATCGACCTTGTGACAGAGGGGGTACTGACCCTGGGACTGGCATTGAAGTTGCTGAAAAAATATGTGAAGAAGGAGATCGACGCCGCGTTTTTTGCAGAGCTGGATAAGAATAATGGGGCATCCAGACTTGCAAAGCTGCTGATTGAAGAATGTACCGAGATTCATTTGTTTGTCGGGAAAGCGATGAATGTGGCACACCGGAATTCAAACCTTCCGTTTGACTTGAGCATCCGCATGAATCTGATCGAGCAGCTGGAGGAGATTGCAGAGAAAATGGGAAAAACGGTCACAATCCAGTATTTTTAAGTGTCAGGAATTTCAGATTGGAATTTTCAGTTGACAGTTTTTTCAAAAATTTGTAGAATAACCGTATATTGACTTTGGCAGAAGCCAATGAAACAAGGAATGCGGTGCAAGTCCGCAACAGCTCACTCTACTGTAAGGGATGACGAACTCTGCATACCGCTGTGTACCGGTATCTACCGGGCGCGGGAAGGGCAGGAAGTAGGTTTTAGTCCTAAGTCAGGATATCAGTCAATATAGCAGTGACATCTTTCGGTGAGGAGAAGATTATACACAGGTGAACATGATTGAAAAATGATTTGACAGGTTACCGCAAAACGGTCTGCAATGGATAGCAATTTTGTACAGAGACAGTGCTATCCACGCAATGTTTTGCGGAACCTTGTTCCGTGTATAAAAAAGGCAGCCGGGAGGCTGCCTTTTTGTATCAAATTTTGTTTGTTGGGAATTGCTTCCGTCCGGGAAGAAGAAAGGGATGCAGGATGGGAAAAGATGGACTTCGTGCAGGCTATACGACGGGAACCTGCGCGCAGGCTGCCACAAAGGCGGCAGTGTGGATGCTGCTTACCGGGGAGAAGAAAACAGCGGTCGATGTGCAGCTTCCAAAAGGAAAGTGGCTGACACTTCCGGTTGCTGAGACGAAGATAAAAAAGAAGGGAAATACGATCGGGCAGGTCAGCTGTGCGGTCAGAAAAGACAGCGGTGATGATCCGGATATCACAAACGGCATACTGGTCTATGTATCTGTTTCAAAGAAAGAAGGGACAGAAATTGAGATCGATGGGGGAAGCGGAGTCGGGAGAGTTACAAAAAAAGGTCTGGACCAGCCGGCAGGCGCAGCGGCGATCAACCGGGTGCCGCGCCAGATGATCCGCAGGGAAGCGGAGGAGATCTGTGACCACTGTGGATACGAGGGCGGACTTCAGATTATCGTGTCTGTTCCGGAAGGGGAAAGACTTGCAAAAAAGACATTCAATCCGAAGCTTGGAATTACAGGCGGGATTTCCATTCTTGGGACAAGCGGTATTGTGGAGCCGATGAGCGAGCAGGCTCTGCTTGATACGATACGGGTGGAGATCAAGATGCAGTTGGCAAATGGAAATGGCTGGCTTCTGGCAGCTCCGGGAAATTATGGGCTGGATTTTCTGGAACGGACATATGGGATCAGTCCTGACCGTGCGGTCAAATGCAGCAATTTTGTCGGGGAGACTGTGGATCTGGCGGCAGAGTATGGCGCGAAAGGGATTCTGTTTGCCGCGCATCTTGGCAAATTTGTGAAGGTTGCGGGAGGAATCATGAACACACATTCCCGGTGTGCAGATGCACGCATGGAGATCTTCGGGGCAGCAGGCTTAAGAGCAGGGCTGGATCCGGTGATGGTCCGGCAGATCCTTGACTGTGCGACGACAGAGGAGGCGCTGGAGTTATTAAATAGAAAAGAAAGGGAGCAGGTGATGGGGGTGCTGATGGAGCGGATCGAGCATTACCTTTCCTGGAGGACGAAGGGAGAACTTCCGGCGGCGGCCATCGTATTTTCCGGCAGCGCGGGAAAGATCGGAGAGACAGCACGCGCACAAGAATTTTTAAGAAATATTGCAGAGAATGAGGAGAATCAAGAGAGATGACAGGAAAATTATATGGGATCGGCGTAGGACCGGGAGAGGCAGAACTTCTGACACTGAAAGCGCTGCGGATCATGCGGGAGAGTGATGTGATCGTTGTCCCGGGGACAGAAGTGGAAAAAAGTGTGGCATATCAGATCGTTCTTCCGGTATTTCCGGAGATAACCAGGAAAGAGCGGACTGCGGTGGAGATGCCGATGACAAAAGATCCGGTGTGCCTGGAGGAGAGCCATCAAAAAGCAGTGGAGATTCTTGAGACGTTTTTAAAAGACGGAAAGCAGGTGGCATTTCTGACACTGGGGGATGCAACAGTGTATTCAACATATCTATATCTGCACCGGAGAATAGAGAAGCTTGGATATCCGGTGGAGATCGTCAGCGGAATCCCGTCATTTTGTGCGGCGGCGGCACGTATCAATACAGGACTTGTAGAGAAAGCGGAGATGCTTCATGTGATCCCTGCGTCCTATCAGATCGAGGAGGCATTAAAACTTCCCGGAACAAAGGTACTGATGAAAGCAGGTCGGCAGATCGGACGTGTCAAAGCACAGTTAAAACAGATGAATGCCACGGCAGTCATGATTGAAAACTGCGGGATGCCCGGGGAGAAGATCTATTATTCTCCCGAGGAAATTCCGGAAGATGCGGGATATTATTCCCTGATCATTGTGAAGGAGGAAGGAGAAAGATGATACATTTTGTAGGAGCAGGATCCGGGGCAAAGGATCTGATCACGGTGCGCGGGCAGCGTCTGCTTGAAGAGGCAGATATCATTATCTATGCAGGTTCGCTTGTCAACCCGGAACTTCTGGAAGAAAAGAAAGACGGATGTGAAGTCTTTAACAGTGCAAAGATGACACTGGAGGAAGTGCTTGCAGTGATGGAAAACGGGGAAAAGAAAGGCTGTGAGATTGTCCGCCTGCACACGGGGGATCCTTCGGTGTACGGAGCTATCCGGGAACAGATGGATGCACTGGATGCGAAAGGGATCGCTTATGATTCCTGCCCGGGAGTCAGTTCTTTCTGCGGAGCAGCAGCGGCGCTGAATCTGGAATATACACTGCCGGACATCTCCCAGAGTGTGATCATTACCCGCATGGCAGGACGGACGCCGGTGCCTGAGAAAGAGTCGATCGAATTATTTGCCGCCCATCAGGCGACGATGGTCATTTTCTTAAGCACCGGGATGCTGGAAGAATTGTCCAGGCGGCTGATCGCAGGAGGATACCGGGAAGATACTCCGGCAGCGATCGTCTATAAGGCGACGTGGCAAGACGAGGAAAAATATATCTGCACAGTAGGAAATCTGGCTCAGACTGCAGAGGAGCATGGGATTACAAAGACCGCGCTGATCATCGTCGGGGATGTTGTTCTGCCAAAAGAGTACCGCAGGTCAGATCTGTACCACCCGGAATTTACGACGGCATTCAGGCAGGGAAGCGAATAGAAACAGAGGAATCAGGATCAAAATGAGAAATCAGAAAGAACAAAACAGCAGAGAGAAACTGGCAGAGGAGTGGCAGGAAAATCTGGGAAGAGCGCAGAAAAAGCTGGCGATCGTCAGTTTTACTGAGGCGGGAACCAGACTCGCAAGAAAAATACAGAACCTGGCAGAAGGCGCCGGGTACCAAGTCTTTCGTTATGTAAAGAGCCGGTATGTGACAGAAGAAGAGGTGCCAGAGGAACTGCGGGCAGCTGTGATCTGCGAAGATTTGAAAGTACAGACCGAATGCTGGATGCGGCAGATGGATGGGATCGTATTTGTCGGCGCTGTGGGCATCGCAGTGAGAAGCATTGCCCCGTTTCTTACCAGTAAAGCGAAAGACCCTGCGGTGATCGTGCTGGACGAGGAAGGAACATTTTGTATTCCCTTGCTTTCCGGGCATCTCGGAGGAGCAAATGCATTTGCAGCATGGCTGTCCGGGCAGATCGGAGTGGTTCCGGTCATCACGACGGCAACAGACAGAAAGAGACGGTTTGCAGTGGATCTGTTTGCAAAAGAAAACGGACTGGCCATTTCAGATCTGAAGCTGGCAAAAGAAATCTCTGCAGCGCTGCTTGCGGGAAAGCGGATTCCGGTATGCTGTGAGAAAGAACTGCCGGAGATGCTCCCGGAAGGTCTTTACTGGTGTGAAGATCTTGCGCGGGAGGCAGCGCGTCCGGGTATTTATATCGGGATCAAAACGTGCAGGGAAGAGCGGGTGCTGTCTCTGATCCCATCAGCTGTGACTGTGGGGATCGGCTGTCGCAGAGGGGTGAAAAAGGAGCAGATCGACCATTGTGTGCATGCGGTATGTCAGGCGGCAGGGATCCGAAAAGAGGCAGTCAGCCAGGCTGCAAGCATTGGACTGAAAGCAAAGGAAGCGGGAATCCTCAGCTGGTGTGAGGAGATGGGACTTCCTTTTGTGACGTATCCGGCAGAAGCTCTGAAACAGGTGGAGGGGAGTTTTTCTGCATCTGCATTTGTAGAGAAAACGACAGGTGTGGACAATGTGTGCGAGAGGAGTGCACTGCTTGCAAACGGTGGAGAGCTGATACAGAAAAAGACAGCGGCAGACGGCGTGACAGCGGCGCTGGCGGTGAAAGAATGGAGGATTCATTTTGCATAAAATATATATTGTGGGAATCGGACCCGGACAGTACGAACAGATGACGATCCGGGCGGCAGAGACTTTGAAAATGTGTGATGTCATTGTCGGCTATACAGTCTATGTAGATCTGATCCGGGAGAAATTCGGAGAGAAAGAATTTCTGACAACACCGATGCGGCAGGAAGTCAGACGGTGCGAACTGGCATTTGAGGTGGCGATGGAAGGGAAAACAGTCGCGATGATCTGCAGCGGGGATGCGGGAGTCTATGGCATGTCCGGGCTGATGTATGAGATCGGTGTGCGCTACCCGGAAGTTAAACTGGAAGTGATTCCGGGCGTGACGGCGGCGACGGCAGGAGCGGCGGTACTGGGAGCGCCCCTGATGCATGATTTCTGCCTGATCAGTCTCAGCGACCTTTTGACCCCCTGGGAGAAGATTGAAAAAAGACTGCGGGCAGCTGCGCAGGCAGACTTTGTGATCTGTCTTTACAATCCTTCCAGTAAAAAGAGAAGGGATCATCTCAGACGTGCATGTGAGATCATGCTGGAATACCAAAGCCCGGATACGGTATGTGGAATGGTTTCTAACATCGGAAGAACCGGGGAACAGAAGCAGGTAATGACGCTGAAGGAACTGAGAGATGCGAAAGCCGACATGTTTACGACGGTATTTATCGGAAATGCCCAGACGATGTCTCTGGAGGAGATGATGGTGACGCCGCGGGGGTACCGGTATGTGTAGGGTGATCGTATTTGCCGGCACGACGGAAGGAAGAAATCTGGCGGCATTTTTAGAAGAAAACAAGATTTCTGCCACAATCTGCGTCGCGACCGCATATGGAGAGTCTCTTCTGGAAGAATATACACATCTGGAAGTGTGCAGCGGAAGGATGGATGAGGCAGAGATGACAAAGCTTTTTCAGGAAAAGGAACCGGAGTTTGTCATCGATGCCACCCACCCGTATGCTGTGGACGTCACAAAAAATATCAGAGCGGCATGTCAGGCGGCGGAAAGAACCTATATCCGGGTGGTCAGAAATTCGGAGCAGAGCCGGGGAGCTGGGAAGAAAGTCTATGTATCTTCCACCGCGGAGGCGGTAAAATACCTGCGGACAACGACCGGAAATATTTTTTTGACAACCGGGAGCAAAGAACTTTATCGTTTTACAGAAATCCCGGAATATGAAAAGCGTCTGTATGCGAGAGTTTTGTCGTCGCCGGAAGTTGTCTCTGCATGTGCGGAGCTTGGAATTTGCGGACAACATCTGATCTGTATGCAGGGACCGTTTTCCAGAGAACTGAACGAGGCGATGTTCGCACAATGTCAGGCAGCTTACGTTGTGACGAAAGAATCGGGAGCGGCAGGAGGCTTCCGCGAAAAAGAAGAGGCGGCAGAGAAACTTGGGATCTGTCTTGTCATCATCGGAAGACCAGAGCAGGAGGAAGGAATTTCTCTGGAACAGTGCAGGGAACTTCTGAAAAAGCGTTTTCCCAAAGTGGAGGAAGGAAGAAGAAAAGTCTCTGTTGTCGGAATCGGGATGGGATCCTCCGATACGATGACCGCAGAGGCAAAGCGTGCCTGCAAAGAGGCAGATCTTCTGATTGGGGCAAAACGGATGACAGAGTCAGTTTTCAGGGAAGGACAGCAGGTGTTCTGTGCTTACCGTGCGGAAGAAATCTTAACGTATATGAAGGAACATCCGCAGTATGAGAAGATTGCGGTAGTCCTTTCCGGGGATGTTGGATTTTTCAGCGGGGCAAAGGAACTGCTTGCCGGTATCCGGGAGCAGGAACTGGACATGGAACTTCAGGTGATCCCGGGGATCTCTTCGCTTGCCTGTTTCTGCGCCAGACTGCATGTCCCGTGGGAGCATGTAAAGGCAGTCAGTGTCCACGGGAGAGAGGAAGGATTGATTTCCAGTTTCCGGGAATCTCCGGCAGTCTTTGCACTGGCAGGGGGAAGAAACCAGATTGCCAGGATTTGCAGACAGCTTACAGAGTATGGATTCGGAGACTGCAAGATCGCTGTCGGAGAAAGACTTTCCTACCCGGAGGAACGGATCCTGAGAGGAGCTGTATGTCAGTTCCTTGACCTTGAAACAGAACCGTTGTCCGTTTTTCTGATCTGGAACAGACGAGCAGAACAGCAGGTCGTCACGCATGGGATTGCCGACGATCGTTTTTGCCGTGGAAAGGTTCCGATGACAAAGGAAGAGGTCAGAAGTATCTCGATTTCCAAAATGAGACTTACGAAGCATGCGGTCATCTACGATGTGGGAGCAGGAACGGGATCAGTTTCGGTGGAGATGGCATTGCAGGCGTCTGGTGGTGCAGTGTATGCGGTGGAAAAAAATGAGGAGGCGGTAACACTCCTTGAGAAAAACCGGATGGCATTTGCGGTGGAGCATTTGCACATCGTTTGCGGAAGGGCGCCGGAGGCGCTGGAAGATCTGCCGTGTCCGACCCATGTCTTTATCGGGGGATCTTCGGGAAATCTAAAGGAAATTTTGGAAACGGTGCGTGCAAAAAATGCATCTGCCCGGGTAGTGATCAATGCGATCACGCTGGAGACAGTTACAGAGGCACTTACTTATCTGCGGGAGCAGCAGATTTCCGATGCGGATATCGTCTCGGTGCAGACTGCGCGTTCCCGCGAAATCGGGAAATACCATATGATGACGGGACAGAACCCGGTCTATATTATCTCCTTTGGAGGGGAAAGGCAGGAAGTGTAAATGAGCAAGAAATATCTCCCACGGTTTCTGATCACAGCGCCGGCGAGCGGGAGCGGGAAAACGCTGGTCACCTGCGGGATTTTGCAGGCATTGCAGGCGAGAGGAGCACGGACAGTTTCCTTTAAATGCGGACCAGACTATATTGACCCGATGTTCCATACGAAGATCATCGGAACGAAAAGCCGGAATTTAGACAGCTTCTTTCTGGATCAGGAGCAGATCTGCCGGGCAGTCGCTTCTGCCGACTGTGATGTCGCAGTGCTTGAGGGGGTCATGGGATATTACGACGGAATTGCAGGGATTTCTACGCGTGCAAGCGCCTTTGAAGTGGCAAAATGGACCGGGACCCCTGCGGTGCTGGTTGTGGATGGAAAAGGGATGAGTGTGTCGGCAGCAGCGCTGATCCGGGGATTTCTCACTTATCAGAAGGACAGTCAGATTCGTGGCATCATCTTTAACCGGATATCTCCGATGTTATATCCGAGATTAAAACAGCTGGTCGAAGCACAGCTGGATGTCCGCGTGTATGGGTATGTGCCGGAGCAGAAAGATCTGAAGCTGGAGAGCAGACATCTGGGCTTGAAGTGTCCTGAGGAAATCGAAGGGTTAAAAGAGCAGATCCGTGTTCTGGGAGAACAGATTGAACAGACGCTGGATCTGGATGGTTTGTTAGCGTTAGCAAGGCAGGCAGAACCGGTGACAGGTACTGTCGGGGAGGCGCGCGCTGCAAGGAGCGGCAGTGCAGAGAAGGAAGAGAAGGTGCGCATTGGAGTTGCAAAAGACGAGGCGTTCTGCTTCTTTTACGAGGAAAATCTGGAAGCGCTGCGCCTGGAAGGAGCAGAACTTTGCTTTTTTTCACCGATCCATGACCAGAGACTGCCGGAGAACCTTTCAGGACTTATCTTTTATGGCGGGTATCCGGAACTTTATGCAAAGGAACTCAGTGAAAACAAAACGATGCGGGAAGAAATCCGGGAAGCTGTGCAGCAGGGGTGCTGCTGCATTGCAGAATGCGGAGGATTTATGTATCTGCATGAACGGTTAAACGATATGGAAGGAAAGGAATATCCGATGGCAGGTGTTTTCCCGGGAGATACATTCTACACCGGGAAGCTTTCCAGATTCGGCTACATCACACTGGAAGAAGGGACGGTATTCGGAGAACAAACCGCTCCGGTCACGGCACATGAATTCCACTATTTTGATTCTACAGACTGTGGGACTGATTTTATTGCAAAGAAGCCGCTCAGTGAGCGGTCGTGGCGATGTATGCACGCAGGGAAGCGCATGCTTGCAGGCTATCCGCATATCCATTATGGAGGAAATCCGCAGATTGCAAAGCTGTTTGTAAAAACATGCAGGGAAGTTTGCAGAGAGCGCAGGCAAAGATAAACATATGGCAGAGCAGCGCGGCAGACTAACATGGTGCGACAGTTCAAAAGCAATGGAAGGGGATGACAGAAACATGGAACAGAAAAAGCCGGAAGCAGGAACGCTTTTAAAGCAGACGATCGAAGCGATCCGTCCGCTAAATATGGAGGCGATGGAGCGGTGCCAGAGACGGTGGGACAGCATCGCCAAACCACTGCACAGTCTGGGACGGCTGGAAGAGGTGGTGATTCAGACGGCGGGGATTACCGGAAAGGACGAGGTACATTTCGGAAAAAAAGCGCTGATCGTCATGTGCGCGGACAATGGGGTAGTGGCGGAAGGCATTTCCCAGACCGGGCAGGAGGTCACGGCGGTTGTGGCAGAAAATTTTTTAAGTGGGCATACAAGCGCAGCAATCATGTGTAAAATGGCAGGGGCAGATCTATTTCCAATCGATATCGGGATTGCGAGAGATACGACACTGCGCAATGAAAAGATTGCATATGGAACAAAAAATATGGCGCAGGAGTGGGCGATGACAAGAACGGAGGCAGTCCGCGCGGTAGAGACAGGGATCCGTATCGCCGCAGAACTGGCAGAGCAGGGGTATGAGATCCTTGCGACCGGAGAGATGGGAATCGGAAATACGACTACGAGCAGCGCGGTGGCATCGGTGCTTTTAGATATACCTGTAGAAACGATGACGGGGAGAGGCGCAGGACTGACCAGTGAGGGACTGAAAAGGAAGCAGGAAGTGATCCGGCAGGCAGTGCAGCTGCATCAGCCCGACCGGACAGATGGAGTGGATGTTCTTGCCAAAGTCGGCGGATTTGATCTGGGCGGAATGGCAGGTGTTTTTCTGGGAGGTGCGGCAAAGAAAATCCCGGTTGTCATTGACGGATTTATCTCCGCGGCGGCGGCGCTTCTCGCGGTGACGATCCGTCCGGAAGCAGGGGCGTATATAATCGCATCCCACTTGTCAAAGGAGCCGGCGATGCAAAGAATCCTGGAGGCGCTGGGGAAAAAGCCGTTGCTTACCTGCGAGATGTGTCTTGGAGAGGGAACCGGCGCGGTGGCGCTCTTTCCGCTTCTTCAGATGGCAGAGGCAGTTTACAGTCAGATGAGTACTTTCGGTGAAATTTCAATCGAAAGTTATAAGGAGTTGAAATAAATGTTCCAGATTGTGACCGGTGGAAGCGGAAGTGGAAAATCTGCCTATGCGGAGACACTGGCGATGCAGCTTGCAAAACGTCGGTTTTATATTGCAACAATGTATCCGTTTGGGGAGGAATCTCAAAAAAAGATCAAACGGCACCAGAAGATGCGGGCAAAGAAGCAGTTTGAGACGATTGAGTGTTACACGGGCTTAAAAGAAGTAGAACTGCCAGAAGAAAAAGCAGTGGAGCAGATCCCGGGGGAAAGCAGGCAGAAAGAATGTCAGGAGCAAGAGGAATGCGTAGTTCTTTTGGAATGTATGTCAAATCTTCTGGCAAATGAAATGTATTCCGAAGAGGGAGCAAAAGAAAAATCAGTGGAGGAAATCCTGCGGGGAATAGAAGCGCTTCGCAGGCAGACAACACATCTGGTCCTTGTGACAAACGAAGTGTTTTCCGATGGCGTTATGTATGATCCGGATACGATCCGGTATCAGAAAAATCTGGCCCGGATCAACCGGATATTAGCGGCGGAGGCGGACGAAGTGACAGAGGTTGTCTACGGAATCCCGCTTAGACGAAAGGGAAAGGAGTGCCAGACAGATGAAACGAATCAAAAATCTGTATGAAAGTTTTAAAATCGCATGTGCGATGTACTCGAAGATTCCGGTTCCGCAGAGCGACTGGAAGGAGGAATCTATGCGGTATGTGATGTGCTTTTTTCCGGTGGTCGGGGCTGTGACCGGGCTGTTGTTTCTCGGAGTTTGGCATGTGAAACTATACCTGGAGCGAAGAGGGATCTGTTATCCGGAACTCTTTTTTGCAGCGATTTTTTCCGTGCTGCCGATTTTTGTGACCGGGGGGATCCACATGGATGGCTTTCTTGACACCTGCGATGCACTCAGCTCCTGGCAGGAGCGGGAGCGGCGGCTGGAGATCTTAAAAGACTCCCACGCAGGTGCATTTGCGGTGATCTCCTGCGCAGTGTACATGCTCCTGACCTGTGGCGCGATGACGGGTCTCAAGTCAGAGATCATCCCGGTCATCGGACTTGGATTTATTTTATCGAGAAGTCTGAGCGCCCTTTCGATCGTGACGTTCCCGCTGGCAAAAGGAACCGGGCTTGCGGCGATGTTTGCAGACTGCGCAAAGAAGAAGAGCGTGCGCAATACGATGCTGGTCTATCTGGCGGTGCTTGTTGTACTGCTGATCCTGATTGGAAAACTGCCGGGGATTCTTGCAGCGTTATCTGCAGGAGGAATCTTTTTCTATTATTATCGGATGTCCGTCAGACACTTTGGCGGCATCACCGGAGATCTGGCAGGATGGTTTCTGCAGGTTTGCGAACTTGGAATTTTATTGACGGCGGTTATTATCGGAGGAATCAACGGATGAAAATGATTATCGGAGGAGCTTATCAGGGAAAACGTGCTTATGCAGAAAAAGCATATCAGATCTCTGTATGGGCAGAGGGAGAAGACTGTGGGCAGGAGGAACTTTTTTCATGCCGGGGGATCGCAGATTTTCATTTATACCTGCACAGACTGCTGCAGGAAGGAAAAGAGCAGTATGTCCGGGAACAGCTTGTAAAAGAACTGTCTAAGAAAAATCCGGAACTGGTGATCGTGACCAATGAACTTGGCTATGGGATCGTGCCGGTAGATCCGTTTGACCGGAACTGGCGGGAAGTGACCGGAAGAGTCTGTACTGAACTGGCATTCTGCGCAGAGGAAGTCATCCGGGTTGTCTGTGGCATTCCGGTCATATTAAAACAAAATGGGGCAGAAAGAAAAGGCGAAAAGAAAGACAACTGGCTGCGGATCGATCTGATCCGGCACGGGATGACAGAGGGAAACAGGCGGCGCTGCTATATCGGGATCACCGATGAACCGCTTTGTGACAGTGGGCGGACGCTGGCGCTGGGCTGTCAGTATCCTCAGCCGGAACTTGTGTTTGTCAGTCCGATGAAGCGGTGTATTGAGACAGCAAAAATTTTATATCCGGGGCAGAAACTTTATAGTATAGAAGAACTGCGGGAGTGTGATTTCGGGATGTTTGAAGGGAAAAATGCAGAAGAATTATCCGGAAATGAAGCGTATCAGAGGTGGATCGACAGCAATGCAACGCTTCCGTTTCCCGGCGGGGAGAGCAGGGAAACGTTCCGCGACCGTTCTTTAAATGGGTGGAGGAAAGTACTTGCGGTCTGCGAGAAGCGGCAGGCGTCATCTGCTGCAGTTGTGACACATGGAGGTGTGATCATGAATCTGATGGAGACGGTCACCGCAGCTGAAAAAACGTTTTACGAGTGGCATGTCAAAAATTTGTGCGGATATTCTGTTTACATAGAAAAGGAGTTAGAAAAGGATGAGAAACTGGATACTGCCTGCGGTGCTGGCAGGCTTTTTTATCGATCTCTTGGCTGGTGATCCGAGATGGCTTTACCATCCGGTCTGCATCATCGGAAATGCGGTGACGGCATGTGAAAAATGGCTGCGGGCATGGTTTCCGAAGACGGAAAAAGGGGAGCGGATGGCAGGAAGGATCCTGGTGCTCTGCATCGTGGCGGGAAGTATCTGTATCCCCGGCGCGCTATTGTTTTTCGCATACCGTCTGCATCCGGCGTTTGGATTTCTTCTGGAAGCCTGCATATGCTGGCAGATGCTGGCAGTGAAATCACTGAAGACAGAGAGTATGAAAGTATGGGAGCAGCTGCAGGCAAAAGATCTGGAAGGGGCAAGATATGCGGTATCGATGATCGTGGGGAGAGATACCGCCGCGCTGGATGAAGAGGGGATCACAAAAGCCGCGGTGGAGACTGTGGCAGAAAATACTTCGGACGGTGTGATCGCCCCGCTGTTTTATATGATGCTTGCAGGAGGTGTGGGCGCTTATTGTTACAAGGCGATCAATACGATGGATTCGATGGTCGGTTACAAAAACGAGAAGTATCGTTATTTTGGGACATGTGCGGCAAGACTGGACGATCTTGTCAACTACATTCCGGCAAGACTGTCCGCGTTGTTTATGATCCTGGCTGCGGCAGTCAGAAAGTTTGCGTGGAAAGATGCTGTCCGGATCTACAGACGGGACAGAAGAAATCATGCAAGTCCGAATTCTGCACAGACAGAGGCAGTTATGGCAGGGGCGCTGCAGGTACAGCTTGCGGGAAATGCGTGGTACTTCGGAAAACTGTATGAGAAGCCGACGATCGGTGATGCAGTGCGAAAGATAGAGCCGGAAGATATCCGGAGAGCAAACCGGCTTTTGTATGGAACGGCAGTGGTCGCGGTGGTTATCTTTACAGCGGTCTATTTGCTTCTGGGAAGTTTTCTGTGAGAATGAAAAAGAAAATATAACGACAGCATGAAAAAGAAGGGAGTGATCCAAATGAAAGAACTAATCCACGGAGGGGATATTTACCGCAATCCGGACTGCATTGATTTTTCGGCAAACATCAATCCGCTTGGACCGCCGGACAGTGTGAAACAGGCAGTGGCAGACTGCGTGCATGCGATCGCACATTATCCGGATGTACAGTGCAGGGAGCTAAAAAAACGTCTGGCAGCTGCAGAACAGACAGAGGAGGAAAAGCTGATCATCGGAAATGGCGCTGCAGAACTGATCTTTGCCCTTGGGTATAGCCTCAGACCAAAGCGGGCGCTTTTGCCGGAGCCGACATTTGCAGAGTATGAGCAGGCGCTATTGGCGGCAGGCTGTCACATTTCTTATTATCCACTCCTGGAAGAAAACGGATTTCAGCTGACAGAGACGTTTCTGAAGATACTCACAAAAGAGATCGATATTGTTTTTCTGTGCAATCCGAACAATCCGACCGGGGTCCTGACGGAGCGGGAGCTGCTCGTGCGGATTATAGAACGGTGCAGCGCGGAGCAGATCTTTCTTGTAGTGGATGAGTGCTTTTTAGATTTTGTAGAAGAACCGGAGGCGTTTGAATTAAGCGCGCTGACGGATTCCTGCCAGAATCTCTTTCTGCTGAAGGCATTTACAAAACGATATGCGATTCCGGGGCTCAGGCTTGGCTATGGAATCTGTGGAGACAAAATACTTCTGGAAAAAATGGAGCGCGCGGTACAACCGTGGAATGTGTCCGTACCAGCGCAGGCAGCCGGAATTGCAGCACTGGAGGAAACAGACTATGTAGAGAAAGCACGGGATCTGATCCGGGAAGAGAAAAGATTCCTCAAGGGAGAGCTTACAAGACTTGGGATGCAGTGCTATGGATCGGAGGCAAACTATATTTTCTTCCGCGGAGAGAAAGGACTGTGCGAGGGATGCAAAACGCAGGGTGTCCTGATCCGGGACTGCGGGAATTATCCGGGCTTACAAGAAGGATTTTACCGCGTAGCAGTGCGGACAAGAGCGGAAAATGAAAGACTGATAGAAGGGATAGAAACATGGCAAAAGCAATTATGATACAAGGGACGATGTCAAGCGCAGGGAAAAGTCTGATCGCAGCCGGACTGTGCAGGATCTTTTGGCAGGATGGCTACCGGTGTGCACCATTTAAGTCACAGAATATGGCGCTCAACTCGTTTATCACAGAAGACGGGCTGGAGATGGGGCGGGCGCAGGTGATGCAGGCGGAGGCGGCAGGGATCGAGCCGTCGGTGTGGATGAATCCGATCCTTCTAAAACCGACCAACGATACTGGGTCGCAGGTGATCGTCAACGGTAAGGTGATCGGAACAATGAAAGCAAGAGATTACTTTGCCTATAAGAAAAAACTGATCCCGGATATTTTACATGCGTATCAAAAACTGGATGAGGAATATGATATCATTGTGATTGAGGGTGCAGGCAGCCCGGCAGAGATCAATCTGAAGCAGGATGACATCGTCAATATGGGAATGGCAAAGCTTGCAAAGGCGCCGGTGCTTCTTGTGGGGGATATTGACCGGGGAGGCGTATTTGCCCAGCTTCTCGGGACACTTCTTCTCCTGGAGGAGGAAGAAAAACAGATGGTAAAAGGACTGATCATCAATAAATTCCGCGGGGATAAGACCATTCTGGATCCGGGCATTGTGATGCTGGAAGAAAAGGGAAACATCCCGGTCGTCGGAGTTACGCCGTATCTGTCCGTGCAGCTGGATGATGAAGACAGTCTGACAGAACGGTTTTGTAGGAGAAAGGAAGCAGGAAAGATTGACCTTGCGGTGATCCGTTTTCCTCGCATTTCCAATTTTACAGATTTCAATGCATTGGAAGTGGCAGAGGACGTATCCGTCCGGTATGTGACACATGAAAAAGAACTACTGGAGCCGGATATGATCATTTTGCCTGGCAGTAAAAATACGATGGAAGATCTGCGGTGGCTCAGACAGAGTGGCATGGAGGCGGCGATTTTAAAGCTGCATGCAAGAGGAACCGTTATTTTTGGGATATGCGGAGGATACCAGATGCTTGGGGAAACGATTTCTGATCCCGAACAGATGGAAGCAGGCGGAAGGATCCGGGGCATGGGACTGCTCCCGGTGGACACTGTATTTTCTACAGAGAAGACGAGGACAAGGGTGGAAGGAAGATTTCGGATATCTCGCGGAACGTTTGCAAAACTTTCCGGACTTCCATTCTATGGATATGAAGTCCATATGGGACAGACGATCTCCAGAGGAGAGATGTTAGCAGAACTGACGGAGACTTCCAGACAGAAAGATTCGATCGAGTCTTGTATCGAGTCCGGGAAGCATACAAAAGTGGATGGATGTTGGCACGAAAATGTCTATGGTACTTATGTACACGGAATCTTCGATGGAGAAGGGGTTGTCCCGGTTATCCTCGAGGCGCTTGCAGAACAGAAAGGCATCACACTTTCCAGACTGGGGCAGATGGATTTTGCAGCATGGAAAGAGATGCAGTATGATCTTCTTGCAGATGGATTGCGGGAACATCTGGATATGGATAAAATCTATCAGATTTTAGAAGAAGGCGTATAGAAAGTATATAGAAATAAGTGTATAGAAATAAGAAATTGCAGGTAAGAGAAGGAGACAAGGATGAAGATCACATTGGAAAACGTAGAGCCGGCACAGATCGAGAAAAGGAGCTTTGAGATCATCGGGGAGGAACTTGGAGACCGCACGTTTCCAGAACTGCATGAGCCGATCATTAAAAGATGTATCCACACAAGCGCAGATTTTGATTATGCGGACAATCTGATCTTTTCAGAAGGCGCGGTCGAACAGGCGCTCGCAGCTTTGAAACGCGGAGAAAAGATTGTCACTGACACAAATATGGGAAAAGCGGGGATCAACAAAACGATTTTACATCGTCTTGGCGGAGAGGCTTACTGCTTTATGGCGGATGAAGATGTGGCAGAAGAAGCAAAAGCGAAAAAGGAGACCCGGGCGACTATCAGTATGGAGAGGGCGGCAGAACTGGGAGGGCATCCGATCATCGCGGTTGGAAATGCACCGACTGCACTTGTGCGGCTGTACGAACTGATCCAGGAAAAGAAAATAGCACCGTCCCTGGTCATAGGCGTCCCGGTCGGATTTGTCAATGTGGTTCAGGCAAAAGAGCTGATCATGGAGGCAGAAGTACCATATATCGTAGCAAGAGGAAGAAAAGGGGGAAGCAACATTGCGGCATGTATCTGCAATGCGCTGCTGTATATGATCGAGAGAGAGGGAAGATAAGAAACAGGAGAAAAATGTTCAGATTACATATGGAACACGCGGGAGATCCACAAATGATTTGCAGGATCTCCCGCGTTCATTTTTGCACGCGTGTACAGTATCATGCTGCTGAAAGGGAATGAGACAGTATACGGGGTTCTGTCTGACTTTATTCGGAGCTTAGCACATCCTGGATATGGGAAAGAAACAGTTTTCGGACTGCTTTATATTCTCCAAGTCCTTTCAGTATGCAGGTTACCGGGCATCCAAGCGCCTCAAACTGTGATTTCCAGGAATCTTCTTCTCCTGCCATGTCGTTGACTGCGTGATCGCCTGCCACGATCATAAAGGGAGCAAGAAAAATCTGCTCTGGCTGAAAACGGCTGACAAGACTCAGAAGTGTGTCCATATCCGGGTATGCCTCGACCGTTCCGACAAAGATATTTGCAAATCCCATCTCTTTGAACTGATAGTCCAAAGCAGCATAGACCGTGTTGGCATAGTGTGTTGTGCCATGTCCCATAAGTATGAGAGCCTCTTTTTGGGAGAGAGAAGAGAAATTTTCTGTGATTGCGGTGATCACAGCCCGGTGATCCGCCTCACTTGTCAGAAGCGGAGTGCCAAAACGGATGGAGCGGAAATCTTTCTGAAACGCGAGCGCATGCTCTTTCATCAGGTCGTTTTCGATTCCGTTGATGACATGGGTCGGCTGGATGATCACATCCGTGATTCCGTCTGCATGCATCTGTTCCATCGCTTCGGTTACGGTAAAGATCTTTACGTTGTCACGCCTGAAAACTTTTTGAATGATCATTCCGCTTGTCCATGCGCGGTAGATGGAAAAATCCGGGAATGCAGCCGTAATGTCAGACTCGATCGCGTCAATCGTGACTGCGCGGGTGTCCGAATGGCTTGTGCCAAAGCTGACAACAAGGATCGCTTTTTTTTCAGTAGAATTCATAGTACAGTCCTCACTTTATTATAGAAATTATTATTTGATGATCTGCTTTCGCATATGTTTCCCGGCAGAAGTTTTTATTCCCGACAGATTTTTAAAGTTCTGGCAGATCTTCCAGGAGACGTTCCAGCTCTTTGAAAGTCCGCGGAACCGGAAGCTTTGGTGATAAAATATGCTTCCGGCACAGCAACTGAAAAAGCGGAAGCACAGAAGGCGGTCTTAAGTTCGTCTGCGAGAGCGCTTCTGTATCCGAGAAAACAGCAAGCGGGGATCCGCTTTTTAAGACACGTCCCTCGTGGAGAAGGATGACCTCGTCCGCCCATGCAAATGCATAG
This sequence comes from uncultured Faecalimonas sp., assembly GCA_963557735.1. Taxonomy (GTDB): domain Bacteria; phylum Bacillota; class Clostridia; order Lachnospirales; family Lachnospiraceae; genus Faecalimonas. Next base: position 20,359 of record CAUWEA010000019.1, read on the forward strand.
TCGGCGTCATGGGTGGCGACAAGGATTGTACGGTCACCGTCGGAGAGGCGGTCGATCAGCGCCCGCACGAGATCGGTATGTTTTGGATCCAGTGCGGCGGCAGGCTCATCGAGGATCAGGATTTCCGGCTGCATCACAAGGATATCTGCAATCGCCACCTGTTTTTTCTGCCCTCCGCTCAGTGCGTGGGTCGGTCGGTTCTGAAAGGGAGTGATCTCCAGTTCCGAAATCATATCCGTTACCAGCCGCCTTACAGTTTCTTCCGGAATACCGAGATTTAAGGGACCAAAAGAAATCTCTTCGCAGACACTGGCAGAAAACAGCTGATTATCCGGATCCTGAAATACAATGCCAATCTTACTCCGCAGTGCAAGCAGCTCTCTGCGGGAATAGCCGATTTCCTTTCCGTGAAAGAAAATACTTCCGGAAGAAGGACGGTGGATCCCGTTGCAGCAGAGAAAGAAAGTAGATTTCCCGGATCCGTTGGATCCCATCACGGCAATTCTCTTTCCTTTCTCGATTTTCAGTGAAAAATCGTTGAGGGAAGGGGGCTGTTCTTTCTGATAAGAAAAATATAGATGTTTTGCTTCTAAAATGATTTCTGACATTATGGCAATCCTTTCGATGAAAGATAAAATAGCAGCAGTGCATAGCTGGCAAGCAGGATGAGATTCTTCTTACAGACGGGATACTGTCTGGAGAGGACACGGATCGTGCCGTCATAGCAGCGGGATTCCATCGCATCATAAAGTCTTCCGGATCGTTGGATCGCCCGGATCAACAGAACCGATAACAAAGATCCAAAAGAAGAAAAGGAAGTACGAAAATCCCGGTTGCCAAGTCTTGCCTTCTGTGCCGTGGAAATAGAGGCGGCGAGTTCGGCAAGAAGAAATAAGAACCGGTAGATCAAAAGCATCAGCTCAACGAAAAGGGATGGGCAGTGCAGCCATTTTAAAACAGCGATCAGATCTGTCACCGGTGTGGACAAGGACAAAAAATAAAGGCAGGAGACAGCTCCAAATGCTGTACAGAAGAGCTGGACTGCAAAAAAAAGTGTATCTTGTCCGGCGGTCAGATAAAAATTCCCGAGAGGAACTGCATATCCTGACAGTGGTATTTTGGAAATATTGATCACGGTCGGGAACGTGCTCAAAAGAAGAAAGAAAAAAGGAACAGCTAAAAGCCGTATGTAGCGGGCAGCAGGAATGCCGCCCACGCATATGGTTAAAAATCCGGCAGTCATAAAAGTAATCGCTGCGATCACTATGGAGCGGTTCCAGACACAGATGAACAGTGTCAGCACAGTGAAAGCAAATTTTACGCCTGCATGTTTCGCTCTTAAGTTTGAATGATAGCAAAGTGTGTCAATCTCAAACATAGGAAATCCTTTCCGGTAAAATGATATGATTCGTAATGTAATTAAAAATTTTTTCGCTACTGTTTTTATCTGGACGGCTGCGAAACTGTCTCAGAATCATGTTTTGCACGTTCTCTCAGAACACCGAGCAGATAACCGAAGACTCCTGCGCCAAGTCCTGCCTGAAGGCAGAAGAGAAGACTTTCCGTCTCGCCTCCCGGTGGCTCCAGGACCGGAGAAGTCCATGCCTCGTAATTCGGGTTGATCTCTGTGATGGCAGTTTCTGCTTCTCCGTCGGCGCCTCCGAACTCCGAGCCTTTGTTTTTGTCCATCGTAAGCGGGACTATTGCAATCAGAATACAGAGCAGCAGTAAAATAATGATAGATTTTGCTTTACCTGACATTTGCAGCACCTCCTCTAAAGTATCCAAGTTCAGATAACTCCGATTTTGCGTAAGATTCCAGACTCATGATAACGACAACGGTCAAAAGACCTTCGATGATGGCAAGCGGTACCTGGGTAGCTGCGAAAATCCCCATAAATTTCACTAACGAAGCAGAAAATCCTCCGACTTCAGAAGGATATGCGAGGGCTAACTGGAAGCTTGTGATACAGTAAGTAAATAAATCTCCGAGAGAAGCTGCAAGAAAGATCGTGACCATCCGGTTTAACTTTAATTTCTGACCGATTTTATAAATACCAAAGGTCAGAAGCGGTCCAGCGATTGCCATGGAGAAGGTATTGGCTCCCAGTGTCGTAAGTCCACCGTGCGCAAGGAGCACTGCCTGGAATAAAAGGACGATCAGCCCTAAGATTCCAGCGGCGCATGGGCCAAACAAGATCGCCCCCAGTCCGGTTCCCGTCATGTGGGAACTGCTGCCTGTGACAGACGGGATCTTTAACGCGGATAAGACAAATGCGTAAGCGCCGGCCATTGCCAGAAGGATCAGTGTTTTGCGGTGCTCCCGGATCGTCTTCTTCAGAGAGAAAAAGCCCGCGATCAGAAATGGAATACATAAAACGCCCCACGCGACACAATAAGAGACCGGAAGATAGCCTTCCATGATATGCATCGCATTTGCGGCAGGGTAAATTCCGAAACCGACGGCAAGTGCGGTTGATAAAGTGACAAGTTTCTTTTGTTTTTTGTTCATTGATCATTCCTCCTGCATGTTGTTGCCTGTTACGCAATGTTATCAAGGAACATTGCGTAAGAATAAAGTTTTCATGCAATAAAAAACCTGTCGTGCAGTAAGCAGACAGGCATGCCGATAAAGGGGCTGACACAAACAGACAGACTGACAGAGAAACTTCTTACTCGATTAAAAATAACAACACTTCTCCAAAGATGTCTGCCTTCCGGCCGCCCTCTTTATACACCTAGTCATCGCTCGTAACTATGTGTGAATCTTATGCAGCAGACAGGTCTTCTGACTCAGGCATCAACACCGTCAGCCGCCTTCCCGGTATCCCAGTGGCATATGGACTGACGATTCCTCCAACACAGTGGCGGGACCGTATGAGAATCTCACTCATTTCCCTATTATCCCTTGCGGGCATCTGACTGCACTCAATTATACGAGAAGTGTAGCGTATTTTGGAAGCTCTGTCAATGATGAATGTTGTAAGAAAACAAGTGTTTTCTGCAAACGGACAGTGCGATAAAAATGTTCGTGATATGCGGAAAAAACTCTTGAAAAAAATGTCAAAAAGGAGTATGATGGATACAAATGGTGATAACACTGAATCACAATTACACGGAGGGAAAAAAGAAGATGAACGATAACAAAATGTGGGCACTTGTAAAAGAAACAGCAGCTCCGGGACTTGCATTAAAGAGAGTACCGATTCCGGAAGTTGGTACGAACGATGTGAAGATCAAGATTCACAAGACAGCAATCTGTGGAACAGACGTACATATTTATCAGTGGAACGAATGGGCACAGCATACGATCGCAGTGGGACAGACAGCAGGTCACGAATATGTCGGAGAGATCGTAGAGATGGGATCTGGTGTAGAAGGCTTCAATATCGGCGATATCGTATCCGGAGAAGGACATATTGTATGTGGAAAATGCCGCAACTGTCTGGAAGGACATAAAGAGAACTGTAAAGATGCAAAAGGTGTCGGAGTAAACCGCGATGGAGCATTCGCAGAATACCTTGTGATTCCGGCTTCCAATGTATGGCCGACAAATCCGGAAATCCCGGAAGAGATGTATGCAATCTTTGATCCATTCGGAAATGCAACCCATACAGCACTTTCTTATGAAGTATTAGGAGAAGATGTTCTGATCACCGGAGCAGGCCCGATCGGAATCATGGCGGCAGCTATCGCAAAATTTGCAGGAGCAAGACACGTTGTTATCACAGACTTCAACCAGTACCGTCTGGATCTTGCAAAGAAACTGGGAGCAACAAGAACAGTGAATCTTGCAAATGAAAAATTAGAAGATGTCATGAAAGAAATCGGAATGACAGAAGGATTTGACGTTGGTATGGAAATGTCAGGAGCTCAGGCAGGCTTCAGAGACATGATCGAAAATATGAAACACGGCGGTAAAATCGCAGTGTTAGGACTTCAGAGACCAGATGCACAGATCAACTGGGAGACAGTGATCTGGAACGGTTTAAATATCCGCGGAATCTACGGACGTAAAGTGTGGGATACATGGTATAAGATGACAACAATGCTTCAGGCAGGATTAGATATTTCTGATATCATCACACACAGACTGAACATCAAAGATTATAAGGCAGGATTTGATGCAATGATCTCCGGACAGTCAGGAAAAGTCATCTTAAACTGGGAAGATTTAGATCAGTTAGAGGCACAGTCACAGGAATTTTAATAAAAAGGCAGAGAAAGATCTGCTTTGGAAATATCAGGGCACAGACGGGAAATTCCATAGACCAGATGGAAAGACAACTGTAACTTTGCAGGAATTTCCAGGTCTGCTCCTGAAAACAGATAAAAATGACAAAAAGTTGTCTGAAAGAAAGGAAGATTTCAACATGGCACGTAAAAATGATATTTTAAGCATTTACACAAAAGAAGTAGAAGACATCAAAGCAGCTGGATTATTTAAAGGAGAAGCTCCGATCGTTTCCCCACAGAGCGCAAAAGTAAAACTCGAAGATGGAAGAGAAGTTATCAATATGTGTGCAAATAACTATCTCGGACTTGGAGACAATCAGAGACTGATCGATGCGGCAAAGAGAACATACGATGAGAGAGGATACGGAGTTGCATCTGTACGTTTTATCTGCGGAACTCAGGATATCCACAAACAGCTGGAAGCAAAAATCTCAGGATTCCTCGGAACAGATGACACAATTCTTTACTCTTCCTGCTTCGATGCAAACGGAGGATTATTTGAAACAATCTTAACAGCAGACGATGCTGTTATCAGTGACGAATTAAACCATGCTTCCATCATCGACGGAGTACGTCTCTGCAAAGCAAAACGTTTCCGTTATAAAAACAACAACATGGAAGATCTGGAAGCAAAATTAAAAGAGGCAGATGAAGCCGGAGCAAGAATCAAACTGATCGCAACAGACGGTGTATTCTCCATGGATGGAATCATCTGTAACTTAAAAGGAGTATGTGACCTTGCGGACAAATACAATGCACTCGTTATGGTAGATGACAGCCATGCAGTTGGATTTGTAGGAGCTCACGGACGTGGAACAGCAGAACACTGCGGTGTAGAAGGACGCGTGGACATCATCACAGGTACTTTAGGAAAAGCACTTGGCGGAGCGTCAGGAGGATACACATCAGGAAGAAAAGAGATCATCGATCTTCTTCGCCAGAGAAGCCGTCCGTACTTATTCTCTAACTCTCTTGCTCCGGCTATCGCAGGTGCAAGTATTGAAATGTTCAATATGTTAGAAGAAAGCACAGAACTACGTGACCACTTAGAAGAGACGACAGCATATTACCGTAAAAAACTCGTAGACAACGGATTTGATATCATCATGGGAACACATCCATGTGTACCGGTTATGTTATATGATGAAGTGACAGCAGCTGAATTTGCAGAACGCATGAGAGCAAAAGGCGTATATGTAGTTGCATTCTCTTATCCGGTAGTTCCGAAGGGAAAAGCAAGAATCCGTACACAGGTGTGCGCAAGCCATACAAAAGAAGATATCGATTTCATTGTAAAATGCTTCATCGAAGTAAGAGAAGAAATGGGATTGAACAAATAATAAATATTGCTTACTCCATGATTAACTATTATAAAGAAAAGGCATCCACGATAGAAAGTGGGTGCCTTTTTGAGGTGGTGCATTTTTGCTTTTGGGGTAAAAATGCATGGATTTTTAAGGGGTTTTTGTTATAATACAACTATCAGGTAAAGGAATTCATAGAAAAATGGATGCAGGCGAGAATTAAATTGTTATTATAGAATCATAAAATCAAGAAAACTTTGAGAGGAATTTTTATATGGCAAAGTACAATGTTGTTGAATTGCGAGTGAAAGACGGGCGATTAATAGATTTGGAACAGAAAAGTGAAGCGGAAAAGAAGGCATTAAGAAACCAGAATGCAATTTATGTTTATAGAGGGTCCAAATCTCAGAAAATGTATGTAGGGCAAACGAAAAATTTTGAGGAAAGACATAAACAGCACTATCAGGGAAGAGAAGAAAAATTTGAAAATGCAGAGTTTGATGAAGTGATAGTTAGTTTCTCAAGAGAGTTTAATCGTTCTGTATTAGATGATATTGAAAGTAAGCTGATTACATATTTTTCTGCAGACAGGCACAAAAAGTTAAAAACAGTAGTTGATTTTAACCATGATGAAGTGCTTATCAATCGAACAAGCGGAAATCATGTGAATGATTATATCGGACGAGAAAAAGTCGATTCAGAGATTATACTGCCATTATGGGAAAATGTTTTTTATGAAAAAGGTTGGGTTGAAAATAAGACTATTGATGAGCTTAGGATGAAAGAACTTGTAAAATATAGTCCGATAAAGGTGCTGACAGAGGAACAAACAAAATTGATTGATGAAATCGTACAGAACCGTGAAAAAAATTATGTGATCAACGGAGATGCTGGAACGGGGAAGACAGTTCTGCTTACACATTTGGCGGCAGCTATGCTTATAGAAAGAAAAGATGCTAAGATTGGAGTAGTAGTACAGCCCAATTGGGAAAAAACAGGTGTAGATATTTTTAAAACATATGGAATGGATGATGGTCGATTATCTGTCTTGACATCGACAAAATTAATTACTGCACAAGAAAAATATGATGTGATTATTGTGGATGAATCTCATAAAATGTCTAGACGGTATGGGAAGCAGCATCCTTCATTCAATGCAGTATATAAAATACCAGAATTTGAAAATTGTCAATCTCATTTAGAAATCCTTCAGCGACTTGGGAAACAAATTGTGCTTATGTACGATGTTTTGCAGGGAATCAGGCCCGCAAATATCACTCGGGCCATGTTCCAAAATCTGACAAAGAAATATGAAAAGAAGTTCCTGACGACTCAGTTTAGAATCCAGACACCGAAAGGAAAAAACTATACTTCAGATGATTATATTAATGGAATTAAGTATCTTTTGTATAAGGATACTGGCTTGCTGGATTCTGCACTTACAAATTATGATCCTCACTTTAACAGAGATGTATTCCGGGATAACGATATAGATGCATATTTTGGCTATGTAACAGAAAATCCATTACATAATTTAACGGAATGGATAGAAAGAGACAAAAATTTTAATCCGGAACATATTAATCGAATATTAGCTGGTTTGGTAGAACCGTGGAAACAAAGTGAAGGGAAAAGTCCATCTATCATTCAATGGAAAGAAGGGGGTATGAAGCGTAGGTGGAATTCGACACAAGAAAATTGGATCAATAGCAAAGAGGAAGATGCGGAAGAGCAGATAGGATCAGTTTTTGCTGTACAAGGAATTGATTTAAATAAGGTTGGTGTACTAATTGGAAAGGATTTACAAGTGAATTCAAAAGGTCAGTTATTTGCAGATCCAAATAATTTTTTTAATACAAATGGAACTTTTACAGTCGAGGAGATGAAGAAAGAAGAAAACAAGCTTGAATTTACATTGTTTGTTTTGAATATATACTATGTGCTATTAACAAGGGGAATTGATGGAATTCGTGTAGGATTTTGGAAGAATGATGCTTTTCGAAAGTATATGGAGGAAACATTGGAAATTAAAGAAAATTTGTCCTCTACAGAATAGATAGCATTCAAGTAAGAATATGGAATTAAAGAAATGGGAAGAATGTTTAAGATAGGAGTTGAAATCGTGATACAGGAAACGATAAAGCAAGTGTTAAAATTCAGAGATGATAGAAATTGGAAACAATTTCATAATCCAAAAGATTTGGCACTTTCTATTAGTTTGGAGGCGGCCGAATTGTTAGAGGTGTTTCAATGGAGTGGTGAGGATGTAGAATGTAAAGATAAGCAGGATAAAATCAGAGAGGAATTGGCGGACGTGTTGATTTATTGTGTTCTTATGGCAGATGTATGTGAATTAGATATAAACGAGATTATACAAGAAAAACTTAAGAAAAATAACAAAAAATATCCGATAAATAAGGCGAAAAATAATTCCAAGAAATATAATGAATTGTAAAAGAAATTAGGATAGAGCAAAATTCTAATGAGCCTGTGAAGAAATCTCTGTAAATTAAACAATATAAAGGTCTTCTATGATGAATTATTAAATCATAGGAGGCCTTTTATTATGGTGCGTGTCCGGCGAAGATGGACTACACTTGTCGGTGCAAGTCCGGCCGCAGTGATCATCAGTGAGCCGTGCAGCTAAACTCAGTGTGTTACAGTAATGCAGGGTGCTAAGCGAGTGGATAAAGTAACTGTGATAAAGAGGTTCTCTGCTTCATTCAAGTTTGTAGAGAGGGTAAGAGTACGAGAATGTCATGAAGGCTAATAACTCCAAAGAAAAAATTTGACAACTTCAAAACAAACTATATCTAATAGCCAAGAAATGTGATAGCTGGAAGTTTCAGTGGGGTAGATAGTATCAGAATTGAAGATATTGAAGCAATGGAACATTAAGACAGAACTGGTAAATGTCGTGTATATCCTATCGGGGCGGATGAAAATTGCATCCGCCTACTCTAAGAAAATAAGGAATTTGATCAGGCATTGACAATAAGGGGAAGGTGTGATACTATAAAAAGCAATTAATTCAATATAGTAAAGTGGTCAATTACTAACGTGATAACGCAAGAAAAAGGAGGATGAAAAGAATGAAAAGGAATTTAGCAATATTTTTGATGGGAATGACAATTACAACAATGGTGTTCGGGGGATGCACAGACAAAGAAAGTGCTTCCCAAAAAGATGATAAGGGATCTGCAAGTGTGGAGGATAAGAAGACATTTACAGTGGGATTTGATGCAGAATATCCACCATACGGATATATGGACGAAGATGGAGAATATACAGGATTTGATTTGGAACTGGCAGAAGCGGTCTGTGAACTGGAAGGTTGGGAGCTGGTGAAAAAACCAATCAACTGGGACTCGAAAGATATGGAATTAAATTCCGGCGCAATTGATTGTATTTGGAACGGATTTACTATGAATGGAAGGGAGGACGAGTATACATTTTCTACTCCATATGTAGATAACAGTCAGGTAATTGTTGTGGCAGAAAAATCTGGTATAAAAAATTTGGAAGATTTGACAGGAAAGACTGTTGGTGTACAGGCAGCGAGTGCAGCTCTGGATCTTTTACAGAGTGAAGAAGAAGGTGGCCAGAAGGCACTGGCGGATACCTTTAGTGCCTTGAATGAGTTCGCAGATTATAATACTGCATTTACAGAACTTCAGGCAGGTGCGCTGGATGCGCTTGCAATAGATGTGGGAGTTGCTAATTACCAGATCAAAGCCAGAGGGGAAGGATACCAGATTTTGGAAGAAACTTTGAATACAGAGCAGTACGCAATTGGATTTAAAAAAGGAAATCAGGAATTGTGCGATGTAGTCAATGCCGATCTGGAAAAGTTGACAGAAGACGGAACGATTGCCAAGCTTGCGGAAAAATATGAGATTGCCGATATGGTGACTCTAAAATAAAAAAGATCACTTTAAAAGAGGACTTCTTTTCAAGGAGATTCTGATAGGAGGAAGAAACATGAGTTTTGGGGTAATGTTGAGGCAAATGACAGCAGGGTTTGGACAGACTTGTCTGATTTTTTTAATGACACTGATTTTTTCGTTGCCTTTAGGGTTGTTGGTCTATTTTGGAAGAGTCAGTCAGATCAAACTAATCAGCTGTATTGTGAAAATTTATATCTCGATTATGCGGGGAACTCCTCTGATGCTGCAACTTCTGGTATGGTATTTTGCACCATATTATCTGTGGCAGATGAATATTGGAGGATACAAGCTGACAGCGATCCTTCTTGGATGTTCTTTGAATTATGCAGCCTATTTTGCAGAGATCTATCGTTCTGGCATAGAGTCTATTCCAAAAGGCCAGTATGAAGCTGCTACGCTCCTTGGATATTCCAGACAGCAGACATTTTTGAGAATCATACTGCCACAGATGGTAAAAAATGTGCTTCCATCCGTGACAAATGAAGTAATCACACTGGTAAAAGATACATCTCTGGTATATTCATTATCTTACATTGAAGTGTTTGCAGTAGCAAAACAGATTGCAGCAGCGCAGACAACGGTTGTTCCATTTTTCATCGCTGGTGTATTTTACTATATTTTCAATTATGCAGTTGCAGGGGTAATGGAATTGTTTGAAAAAAAGTTGAACTATTATCGTTAGGAGGTTTCCAGAATGAGTCTTTTAGAAATGAAACAGATCAAAAAAGAATTTGAAGGTACAACGGTAATTAAGGATCTTTCGCTCTCTGTAGAGGAGGGGGAGGTTTTGGCAATCATAGGGCTGTCTGGATCCGGGAAGTCTACGTTGCTTCGCTGCGCAACAATGCTGGAAACTATCGATGACGGGGAAATACTATATCAGGGAAAGAAGGCAGTATGGATAGAGAATGGAAATCCAACCTTTCCGAAGAAGCGAGAGTTGAAAGAAATCCAGTCGTGTTTCGGTCTGGTATTCCAAAATTTTAATCTGTTTCCTCACTTTTCTGTCATAAAAAACATTGCAGATGCACCAATTCATGTACAGAAGAGAAACAGGGAAGAAGTTTACGAGGAGGAAAAAAAACTCTTGGCAAAGATGGAACTTTCGGATAAGGCAGAGGCATATCCCTATCAGCTTTCCGGCGGGCAGCAACAGAGAGTGTCGATTGCGCGAGCACTGGCCATGAAACCGAAGATGTTGTTCTTTGATGAACCTACATCTGCATTGGATCCAGAGCTGACCGGAGAGATCTTAAAAGTAATCAAAGACCTGGCGGCAGAGCATATGACGATGGTGATTGTGACACATGAAATGAATTTTGCACGGAAGGTAGCGGATAAGATCATTTTTATGGAGAATGGTGTCATCGCGGTGGAAGGAAATCCGGAAGAAGTCTTTGCATCTGATCATGAAAGAATGAGGGAGTTTTTGGGGAAATTATCCATGTGATTCTTTGTAAGCAACTTACTATTGGTATTTTTTTATGTGTTATTTCCTCGATTTGACTCATTTGAAAAAATTGAACTACACATTACAGATGATAAATGGAATAAATATTTGACAAATAACGAAAAGGGAAAAGGTCGAATTATGAAAACTTTAGAATATGGTTCTATAGATAAAGGATGTTTTAATAAAGAAATTTTTAAACACATATGTGCAAACTATATTTATCTTAAAAAAAAGAATGAATATGGAAACTTGATGTTTAATGTTTGTGTTGAGCTTCCTATAGTTAATGATCATATCAGAAAAACAACAATAGCTTTGAATAATCACTTTGACACTGAGATAATTGAAGTTGTAACAGCTGCATAGCGTCAATGTATAATAACATCAAATATCACAAATCAGAAAGCCGTGATTAGGAATTTGATCTTATATAGAAAAGATATTGACAAAATAACGATATTGCGTTATTATGAAATAGCGATATAAAAGAAATCTGTATATCCAATGTACAGCCTGTCGGTGCTCTGGCGCCGGGTAGGACAGTCGATCTAATATTTTTTATAAGGAGGACTTTAATATGTCTATCAGAAAAACAATGTATGTAAAAGAGGACTCATTCCGTAAACTTGACGATCCATTCAGTGACTTCGCAAAGAAGTATGTATTTTATGTAAAGATTTGTGATGTTCCAGAAGGAATTCCAATGGCAACAAACCCTCGTGACCAGAAACTTACATCTGGTGTTGCACAGGCAATCAAAGAATCACTCGAAAGCAATGATGGATTTTTCCATCTGAAGAATAGAGGGATTGTTCTTTCTGCAAAGAGTTGTACATACAATAATAAGACAAAAGAAGTTACAATCAATTTCACTGATGACATGCTTCATGGTAACATCGATGGTGGGCATACTTATAAGATTGTATGTGATCATCGTAACGCTGGTCTTGATCAGTATGTACAGTTTGAAGTAATGACCGGTGTGGAAGATATCATTGAAAAGTTGGCAGAAGCTCGTAACACATCTGTACAGGTAGATGAAAAATCTATGGCCGAGCTTCAGCAAAAGTTTGACCCTATTAAAGAAGGATTGGAAGGAATGCCATTCTTCACAAGAATTGCTTTTAAGCAGAATCAACAGGTATTTGATGATGAGACAAATAAGAGATTAAAGATGATTGATGCGCGTGAAGTGGTTTCTATTATAAACATGTTTAATATTGATAAGTTCGATGCAATGAATCATCCAATTAAAGCATACTCTTCAAAAGCGAAGATGCTAGAGTTATACCTAGAAAATCCAGAATCTTACCGCAGATATGTGAATATTATGCCTGACATTTTTGATTTGTATGATGTGATTGAAACTGAGTTTGCAACAGCTTTCAATGAAACAGGTGGAAGATACGGACGTAAGAAATATTCTGGGTACAAAGATGGAAATATTATCGGTACATCTAAGTTTGGGCTTCATGAGATTTACTATAAAATTCCAGATGGCCTTATTTATCCAGCAGTTGCAGCATTTAGATCTTTGGTAACATTGAATCCAGAGACCGACAAATATGAATGGAAGAACGGAGTGAATCCTATCTCAGTTTGGGATAGATGCAAGACAAGCATGGTCAGTCAAATTATGAATTTTGCATCAGCTATTGGTGATAATCCAAATGCGGTAGGCAAAGATTCTAATATCTGGAATCTTGCATATATGACAGTATTACTCCAGCAGGGAATGAACTAAAATGAAAAAGAAATATGTCGTAAAATTGAAAGTGAAAGAAGCATTAGATAAAAGGGAATTGAGTCAGAAGAAATTGGCAGAAATGTCTGATATCAGAGAATCTACAATTAGCGATATTGTGAGAGGTACCCGTACCGTAATTAATTTTGAGCATCTTTCTAAAATTGCAGAAGCTTTGGAAGTAACAGACATTAGAGAATTAATTGATTTTGAATAGTTAATAACGATATAGCAGTCGAAGAGAGAGTCTCGGGCTGCTATGTTTCTTTACAGCATAATTAAGAATGGAAGAATGGAATGCGGTAAGAACAGAGGTGGCAAAGACCACAGACGAGAAGCCAGTGAGCCAGAAACAGTTCTGAGTAGTATAATTTAAATAGAAATGATGCACTCAGGTAGCGATGCTTGGGTGTTTTTTCTATAAAAGTGAAAATATGATAATATTATAAATAGGATCAATCTATCGAGTATGATTAATAAGTACAGAGAGGTGATATCTTGATAAATTTTATATCTTTAAATCAAGTACAACGGTCTGCGTGCTCTTTGATACAGAGTGATTTGAGATTTTTATATACAGTGGTACGAAATATTGATCCAAGTAAATCAAATTATATCCCTTCTTTATTGCCGTTCCTAGGTGTTGTTATTGACGGTGCTGAAGATTGGGTAAAAGCTGTAAATAATTCTAATAAAATCAAATTGCAAATTCCTCGTTTTTCTAATGAAGAAGAGCTTTTTTATGAGCAAATTAGAAATAGTATTAAATTATGGCAGCAGGATTATGATACAATATACTCTTTGATAGGTAATGCTTATTATGAAAGGGATCATTATTTTGGAAGTATTTGTAAACCATTAGCTAAAGTGTTGCGCTTATATGACATATATGGTGTTGATACGGTCAATGGGGTGCTTTGCGGGAATACTATTTTATGTAAATATTATTCACCTTTTTTTCAATACGATGGCAACAACGGGGAGTATATTAAGAAGATGGCTGAAATAGGAGGAGGCTATATTGCATTATTTAATGCCGTTCAATCATATGTAACGGATGATACAGTGATATTTGATGTACGTGATTTCGGAGGATTTGAAAAATCTCCTGTCGGTAATGAATTTAGTGATAGATTCGTACTTTTCTCCATAATGTGCCAGATTAATTTCATAGTTTATTGTATTGATCACTGGGTTAAGGATGAGATTCCAGCAAAGTTACGATTTGCGTATTTGTTGTATTATTCGTTGCTCAATGTTTTGCCTCAGATCAACAAAAAACTAAAGACTAATTTTGTAATGAGCAATAAATGGAAGAATGATAAATTTAGAAATGCAATGGCTCATTACAAGCTCGGAGTTTCACTGAAAGAAAAAGATTTGGTATTTGATGATATTATGTTTGGATTAACTGATCACATACTTGATGAGAAATATTGTGTTGTTAAAGAAACGATATATACTGAACTTGAAGTGCTAGTGGCACAGATAGGAGATTATCTGAACTTGAAACTGAGTCTTATTGCACCTAAGAAGAAGTAATAGGCGGTAGTAATACACTTCTATTTTTACTACATTCGACAGCTATACTTTGACCATTTTGCGCTATTTGTCCATTTCTGTACCAGTCAGCGGTAGTACACTGTCCCTCAAAAGCGGTGGCATATTGCGGCAAAACGCGTCATAATACGTTATTTTTAAAGGAGTTTTGATTATGATTAAAATACTATTCATCTGCCACGGCAACATCTGCCGCAGCACCATGGCTCAATACATCGCACAACATTTAGTAGCCCAATCTGGCATGGAATCTAATTTTTACATTGATTCTGCTGCCACCAGCCGCGAGGAAATCGGCAACCCTGTCCACTATGGCACGCGCCGGAAGTTGGAAGCGGAAGGGATTTTTTGTGGGGATCATCGTGCCCGACAGCTTAAGAAAAGCGACTATGACGAGTTTGATTTTTTAATTGGAATGGATACGCAGAATATCCGGAATATCTATCGGATTTTAGAAGAGGATCCGGATCAGAAAGTGTACAAGTTGTTAGACTTTACAGAACGGAAGGGAGATATTGCAGACCCATGGTACACCGGAAATTTTGATCTGACTTATCGGGATGTTCTGGAGGGATGCAGAGGGCTTCTGAAATTTATCGAAGAACAAGAGAGTGTTTAACGAAAAAGAATATTTTATGTAACACTATTGTGGCAGAGGAGAATTATTCATCCTCTGCCACAATATCTTCCAACACTTTGATCAAGTCGTGGATGTTTTGAATCCGCACATTTCTTTCTAAAATAGTATTTTTCAGATTTACAGATAAGGATTCAAATTTTTCCCGTATTTCAGGAGCAATATAAGACATGTTTCTCACCTCGTAGATAGGATAGGCAAAAAGGAAAGAGCCTATACAGCTTTCCTGCAAAAAGTAAAAGAAATTTATCCAGATATTTACAAATAGAAATGAAAATCGCTATAATATTGTCCAGAGTAGAGTTGCCTTTTCGGGAACTCTTTAGAAAACACTAGACATATATGAGAGAAGTATTTGAAAGCAGGGGACAAGAGGGCTGCCGGAAGAGAGAAGAAAATAGAATAATGGGATAAAAAGCGTTAAAACAGAAGGCATGGACG
>CAUWEA010000020.1:0-35226 GCA_963557735.1 uncultured Faecalimonas sp.
TGACAGTGCAGCATCACTTCCGCGATCGACACTGCATTCTCTTCATTTTCACCGTCCCACGCATGATCGTCATGGAGCACGATCTGCTCTGCCGGAATTCCAAGAAGATCTGCCGCCTCTTCCTGAAGCTTCTGCTTCATGGCTTCTGCGACTTTCTTCGCAGCCATCCCCACTACATATGTTCCCCTGCTTGCATAATCGCCGAGATGCCACAGACAGGCATCCGTATCCGCCTCCACACTGTCAATCTTCTCCAGAGGGATTCCAAGCACTTCAGAGACAATCTGCTTCTGCATTCCGACATTGTCATTTCCCATATCATGGGAACCACTGTATAAAATACAGGTACCGTCCTCATTCATTTTCAGCATCAGTGTCGTCACATCTCGGTGTGCTCCGAAACAGTTATTTCCATGCACGCCCAGAGCCACTCCGACTCCGATCCGGAATCTTTCGTCTTTTGTCGCTTCCTGCTCTTTGCAAACCTCTTCGTAATGAATCAATTCTTTTGCCCTTGTCAGGCAGTCTTTCGGTCTCGGATTTCCATGTGGCTTGTGGAAGCACGGATCCAGACTGTCCGGATCTACCATATTTAACATCTGAACTTCAGCTGGATCCATATGCAGGAAATTGGCAATCTTGTTAAACTGCCGTTCCAGTCCAAAATAAGCCTGCGGGGATCCATAACCCCTCATCGCCCCCGCCACGATCGTATTCGTATAAACCGGATTTGCATGAAAACGCATATTATCTATTTTATATGCTTTAAATACTTTGTGGGACATGGCGCCGGAGACATTCAAAGCGCTCGTCGCATATGCCCCGGTATTATTGTAGAACTTCATATCTACGGCATGGACTCTTCCGTCCTTCATAAATCCGGTCTTTACATACGAAACACTCGCATGCCGGACACGTGTGCCGAAAATACATTCTTTTCTCGTATATTCCAGCTTAACCGGACGGCGTGTCATCTTGGACAGCACTGCCACAACCGGTTCAATCGTCATCTCCAGCTTTCCTCCGAAAGCGCCGCCGATTGCAGGCGAGAGGAGACGGATCTTACTGTACGGGAGATTAAAGATCTGTCCCAGAATCACGCGGAAGCCAAATGTATTCTGGCACGGACTGTAAATCGTAAGCTTATCATCATAGCTCCAGTCAGCGATCGCCACATGTGGTTCAAGCGCTGCGTGGTGAATCGGCTGTGTTGTAAACTTATCCTCGATCACATAGTCGCATTCTGCAAAGGCCTTCTCCACATCCCCCGCCTCTACGTGCGCCTGACCAACGATATTTCCGCCTTCATGAATCGGATAGGCATCTTCCTTGATCGCATCTTCCACCGTCAGCATCACCGGAAGCTCTTCATATTCTACTTTGATCAGTCCGACTGCCTTCTCTGCAATCTCCAGCGTCTCTGCTGCCACAGCTGCCACTCTGTCTCCTACAAACCGGACTGTATCATCAAAGATCCGCTCGGTATTTGGAATCTGATGTTCAATAAAACGCAGCGCACTGTTGTATCTTATCTGCGGTGTATTTAAATAGGTAGCAACTGCACACACTCCCGGGAGTTTTTCTGCCTCACTTGTGTCAATCCGGATGATCTTTGCATGTGCTTTCGGGCTAAATAATACTTTTGCGTAAAGCATTCCCGGAAGCTTCATATCCCCTACATATACTTTTCTTCCGGTCACCTTGGAAGCCGCATCTCTGATCGGCACTCTCTTTCCGATTTCCCTGAATCCGCTATTCTCCACAAGTCTCACCCCGCATTTCTCTTGCTGCGTTTAAAATCGCCTCCACAATTTTTTCAAATCCTCCGCACCGGCAGATATGTCCTGCCAATGCCTGTCTCACTTCCTGCTCTGTCGGATCAGGATTCTGATCGATCAGCGCCTTCGCCCGCATGATCATTCCCGGTGTGCAGAATCCGCACTGCACTGCACCAGCTTCGATGAATGCCTTCTGGATCGGGTGCAGCTCTTCTCCGTCTGCCACACCTTCGATCGTCAAAATCTCTGCTCCGTTCAATGTGCTTCCTTTGACTTTGCAGGAACGCACAGCCTTTCCATTCATGATCACAGTACATGTCCCGCAGTTTCCCTCTCCACATCCGCACTTTGTTCCGGTCAGCCCCAGAACTTCACGGATGATATAAAGAAGCGACCAGTCCTGCTCAATTTCCAGCGCTTTCTGCCTTCCGTTAATTTTCAACTCTATCTTTTCCATTTTCCAGTATCCTTTCTCTCATTCAGTCAACAATCCCGTCAGTAAATGCGCCTGATGCACTACATTACCTTCCGGCAAAGCAGTGCATTTTTCTCCAGGCACATTCGATTTACAGACCGTTACTCATCCATCTTCTCTAACGCCTGCTGTTCTTCTTCCTCAGTTGATTTCGGGATGATCAGATTCAGTACAAATGCCACAAGTCCTGCAATCAGGATCGGCTCTGTCAAAAACATATGCATTCCCTCCGGAAATCCAGAAACTGCTTCCGGAACCATTTTTGCTCCGAGACCCAGTGCAAGTGCAAGCCCTGCGATCGTACCGTTTCTCTGTGTCAGATTATCCTTGATCAGACGGATACCTGTGATTGTGATCATTCCGAATACGACAACTGTCGCTCCTCCGATGACCGCTTTCGGCATCGTTGCCATCAGCGCGCTGAATTTCGGGAAAAGACCTAAAATTAACATTAAAACTGCTGTCAGTCCAAGTACCATACGGTTTACTACCTTTGTCATAGAAACAATTCCTACATTCTGGCTGTAAGAAGATACCGGAAGTCCTCCAAAGCATGCCCCGATCAAAGTGATAAGACCTGATGCAAGGATTCCTCCTGATAATTCTTCTGACTTCGGCTCACGATCAAAACCTCCTACCGTAGTTCCGGTAATATCTCCCACTGTCTGCATGACATTGACTATGGTCAGAAGGATGATCGCGATAATCGCGGTCGGAGAAAAGCTCACACCAAACTGGAATGGGATCGGGATCGTAATCCAGTCTGCTGATGCAATATTACTAAAATCAATCATACCAAGTGCAAGCGAAAGAACATATCCGACAATCACTCCGATCACGATTCCGGCCAGCTGGATGTAGCCTTTACAGAACATGTTGCAGATGATAACTGTTGCAAGCGTGACACCTGCGACAAGCCAGTTCTGCAGGGAACCATACGTCTTACTGTCATTTCCTCCTGCCATATACTGGATCGCGATCGGATACAGCGAAAGACCAATCGTCAGGATGATCGTTCCCGTCACAAATGGCGGGAAGTACTTTCTGATATACTTAATCCCAAATCCCATGATCAATGTTACAATTCCGGCGATGATCTGGGCGCCGAATACACCCGGCAGTCCATACTCTGCTCCGATCGCGGTCAGCGTCGGGACAAATGTAAATCCGACACTGAAGATGATCGGAACTCTTGCCCCGAACATTTTCAGCGGAAACAACTGGATCAGCGTTCCAAGACCTGCCATTAATAATGCAAACTGGATCAGAAGCTGCTTATCTGCCTCTGAAACTCCGCACCCATTTGCGATTACCATCGGAACTGTGATCGTTCCGACAAACATCGCCATTACATGCTGCAATGAAATGGGAAGTGCTTTTGCAAATGATACTTTTCCTTCGTATGAAAATAGTGATCCTTTATTCTTTTTTTCTCCGTCCATGCGAATTCCTCTTTTCTTTTTTTATTTATACACCAGCTAAAAAGGGCTACTCAAAACATGCTTTTGTCTTTTGTTTTTTCTTTTAATATGGATTCATCCAGCGATGTCCTTCTCTTCTGTTTGTGATATTTCCACGTACACATAAGTCTTCTGCACAATTCTGGATCGCTCTGTATACTTCTTTCTCGTCTTTCACGCGGACGATCACGCCATCTTTCATGATCACTCTTCCGTCGATCATCACGCCGGTGATATTCTGGATAGAAGAAGAATAGACAAGTGTTGATACCGGGTTATGCATCGGAATCGCTTTCGGACACTGGTATGGATCAAAGATCACAAGGTCCGCTTTCTTTCCTGCCTCTAAGGAACCGATCTCATCTTCCATTCCAAGCGCTCTCGCTCCATCGATCGTCGCAAGCTCTAACACTTTTTCTGCTGAGATTGCAAGAGGATCTCTCGTCTCTACCTTATGCTGCAATGCTGTAAATTTCATCAGTTCCACCATGTCCTGCGCATTGTTGCTCGCAGCTCCGTCCACTCCGAGGCTGACGTTGATTCCTCTTCTTAACATTTCTGGAACCGGAGCCACTCCGGATGACAGATACATGTTAGAACATACATTGTGGGAGACTTTCATGTCGTATTTCTGCGCCATATCAAGATCTTCCGGTGTCAGGTAGCAGCAGTGTACCATAAGGACGTTCGGTCCTACGATTCCCATTTCTTCCAGAAGTGGTGCATCATACATTCCATGCAATGCTTTTGTCGCCTCTCTGTCAAAAACGGTTTCTGAAATATGTACCGTAAATCCTGAATTATACTCATTTGTAACTTTCCAGAGCATTTCCAGCATCTCTCTGGAGTTAGACCACATCGCTGCCGGCGCTACCCAGATTTTGATCCTTCCATCTTCCGAGTTATGGTAAGTCTCAAACAATCTGCGAAGATCCCTCTCTACATCTTCTTTCTTCTGCATGATGCCCGGGTGTACTCCGAAATTTTCTCCCGCATCCATGCAGCCTCTTCCGAGAATTCCCCTGATGCCAAGTTCTTTGTATGCATCGATGATTCCATCGCAGAGTCCTTCTCTGTTATGCGGATACATGTAGTCTACCATCGTTGTGATACCACTGTGGATCCCTTCCATACATCCTGCCATTGCTCCAAGATAACAGTCTTCTCTTGTAAGATTAGTAGCTGCCGGGAATGTCATCGTAGCCAGCCAGTCCTTTAATACCATGTCATCTCCAAGTCCCTTTAACAGTGTCTGGAACAGATGGTTGTGTGTGTTGATAAATCCAGGAAAGACAATTTTTCCATCGAGATCTACCACTTCCGTTACATCCTGATATTTTGCTTCCAGCGCGTCGCTTTCTCCTACTTCTACGATCTTGTTTCCTTTGATCGCAACTGCTCCGTGATATAAGATCTCTCTTTCTTTATTTACTGTAACGATAATTCCATTTTTTAATAAAAAATCAATCATTCTTCCATTCTCCTTCTTGCTATTCTGCTGCTTTTTTTATTTCTTCGATTGTCTCCCGTTCAACCTCTCTGTCCGTATCATCTTTCGGTAAGATAATATTTAAGAGAAGCGCCGTTCCTGCTACAAGGATAATGCTTGATTCCCCAAAGAACATCTGCACATATTCCCCCGCTCCGGCCAGTGTATCTTTTGCAAAAGAAATACCAAGACCTAATGCCAAAGAAGTTCCGCAGATCAACATACTGCGGTTCGTAAATCTGCTTCTTGCAACTAAATTCATACCAGATAAGGCAATCATAGAAAATACCACGATCGTCGCCCCGCCGATCACACAGTTCGGGATCGTAGACAGAAGCGCTGCAAGTTTTGGGCAGAATGCAGCAATGACTAACGTTCCCGCTGCACATCCCATCACATATCTGCTGCACACTTTTGTAAGCGCTACGATTCCTGAACACTGACTGTAAGTTCCCGTTGCAAAACAGTTAAAAAATGAAGAAAAGATACATGCAATCCCATTTCCGATGATCCCGCCTTTTAATTCTGCATCTTTTGGCTGACGGTTCAGTCCTCCGGTAGCAGAAACAGTAAAGTCTCCCGTCATCTCTACCGCGTTGATAAAGAACAGCAGTGCAAAAATAATTGCAAAATCCAGCTTAAATTCCATTCCAAATGCCAGCGGTTTTGGAACTGCAAACCATGCTGCACTGGCAACCGCTGAGAAATCCACGATCCCCCAGATTACTGACACGATGTAACCTGCGACCATACCGATCAGGATCGCCGCTGCACTTACCAGTCCTTTTCCAAATCCGGAACAGAGCAGGATCACTGCAATTACGATCACACCAATGATCCAGTTGTACGCCTCTCCCATTGTCTCTGATCCACTTCCGCCGGCAAGATTATATGCCGCTGTCGGGAAACATGAGATTCCAATGGAAACTATGATCGTACCAGTTACGATCGGCGGGAAAAATTTTCTCACCTTCGGCAATGCCATTCCAATAAAAATAGAAATGATTCCACCGATCAGCTGGGCTCCGAACAGCGCTCCCAGCCCATAATTGACGGACACCGAGATACAGATCGGTAAAAAGGTATAGGTCAGACCCATCATAACCGGCAGTCCTGATCCGAGCCTTACTTTTCCTATACAAATCGGAAATGCCTGGATCAGTGTGGCAACGCCGGCGCCCAATAGTGAACATTGCAGTAACAGTGTCGCATTTTCTGCAGAAAGTCCTGCCTCCCCCGACACAAGGAGCATCGGCACGATATTTCCGACAAACATTGCCAGAAGCTGCTGCAATCCCAGCGGAAACATCTGCCCGAACGGCGGTCTGCCGTCTAATTCATAAATTGAAGTACTTTTCGAATGATTCTGTGAACTATTTTTCTTCATCTTTATCCTCTTATTCAAGAATACAAATGGGGGCTTCTTCCCATTTTCGCCTGACTTCGTAGTAACACAGCTTTTTCTCTTTTGCCAGCTGTACATGTCGTTTCGCACTTTCCCCTGCTTTCACATGCTTCGTAAAATTGGCTAAAGCCAGAAAAAAGTCAATCTCACGCATAGAATATTCCGGACAGCTCCGTTAAACTGCTCTTTTTTATTCTATGGCAGGCTATCTCTCTCCTCTTAGATCCTCCTTAGATAACTTCCGTTCTTCTTTTCTCCCATCCACCTTCCTTCCGCTACGGTCCGTGCTCCTTTTACGAATACATCCCTGATCTTATATGTTACCTCCATACCTTCGTACGGAGTGTAATCTACCTCCTGATGAAGTGTGTTTCTACTTATTATATGTGGGGCTTCTTCCACGATCAGAAGATCTGCGTCGCTTCCTTCCTGGACCCTTCCTTTCTTCGGGGAAAGCCCAAAGATTTCAGCAGGCTTTGCAGAGGTCAGGCTCACGAGTTTCTCCAGGCTTAGCCCTGCCTGCCTTCCATAGGACAACATCAGTTCCATACGGGTCTCAACCCCCGGCATTCCATTTGGAATTTTTGTAAAATCATCTCTGCCAAGCTCCTTCTGATCTTCCATCCGGAAAGAACAGTGGTCGGTGGAAATCACATCAATCGTTCCATCTACAAGCGCCTCCCACAGCGCTCTTACGTCTTCCTCGCTGCGCAGCGGAGGAGACAGCACATACCTGGCTGATTCAAACCCCGGAAGCTCGTATTTCTTTTCATTTAAGAACAGATACTGCGGGCAAGTCTCTGCAAATACTTTCTGCCCTTTTCGCTTCGCCTCCCGGATTACTTCCACCGCTTCCTTTGTACTTACATGGACAATGTAGACGGAGGCGCCTGCAAGCTGTGCAAAATCGATCACTTTCGATACGGCTTCTTTCTCCACAAGGTTTGGTCTGGAGTGCGGATGATTTCTGATGTCAGCCGGATTTTCTTTCTTCAGCTGCTCCTGAAGACATTCCAGTACGTCTCCATTTTCGCAGTGTACGCAAAGCAGTGTGCCGGACTTTCGCATCTGCTGCAGGATCCGGAACAGCTCTGAATCTTCTACTCCAATCCCATCCTTATATGCTGTATACGCCTTAAAAGAATAGATCCCCTGCCGCTTCATCTCCTCGATCTGCTCTGCCATGCTTTCATTCCACTCTGAGACAGTCATATGGAATCCATAATCACAGTACGACCTGCCGTCTGCTTTTTTGTGCCAGCGCGCAAGTCCGTCTCTTAATGTTTCTCCCGGATCATATTCTGCAAAATCAATGACCGCTGTCGTTCCTCCCAAAACTGCCGCCTTCGTCCCTGATGTGAAATCGTCCGACGTCATGCACGCCCCCGCAGGCATATCAAAATGTGTATGGACATCGATCCCGCCCGGCAGAAGATATGCCCCTCCGGCATCTATGATTTCTTCCTCATCCCGGCTTAGATTTTCTCCAATCTCAACAATCTTTTCCCCGCGCAAACGCACATCACATTTCTTCTGTCCGTCTTCATTGACAATGATCCCATTTACGATCAGCATCTTCCACACTCCTTCGCATCTTTATCTGTCTATATTGGTTCTGAAAAATTCCAATGCATTTTCAAAAAACATCTTCCTGATCACGTTCTCGGAAATTCCTCTCTTTAAAAGGTATTCCGCTGACATGGCAAACTTGACCGGAGTATTTAAAGAAACATCAATATCCGCTCCGTCAAAATCACTTCCGCAGGCGATCACATCTTCTCCTCCAAGTTCCAGCATACGGCTTACATGCGCATACATCCGGTCCAGGTCCCCTGCTCCGCTTTCTGCGAGAAACGGTTCATGAAGATTAATGCCTACCAGACCTTTCCTTCTGATCATTTCGCCAAACTGGCTTTCTGTCATATTTCTCTTATGCCCGCAGACAGAGCGAAGATTTGAGTGTGTTGCAATAAATGGTTTTTCTGCCACCTCACATACGTCTTCAAATCCTCTGTCATTTAAGTGTGAGACGTCTACGATGATGTTCTTCTCTTCCATCCTCCGGATTACCTGCTTTCCAAAAGGAGTAAGTCCCTGGTCGGTGCTGTGCCCGGATCCGATCTCATTGACTCCGTTCCATACAAGTGTCATCATTTTCACACCGCATTTTGCGAGTTCATCGACATTTTCCAGTTTTCCGGCAAGCGCTGCCCCGCTTTCCACTGCGAGGAGCACCGCACACTTTCCTTTCTCTGTGATTGTCTCAATGTCTTTCGCACTCTGTGCAAATCCGATCAGATTTTCCTGAGTGTTTAATAGCTTTCTCAAATATGCCTCGTACTTCTTAAAATACGCAAAGGCATCCTCCCCGCGGAATTCATCCGGGACAAAGATTGCCATCGTCTGGCAGAGTCTGTCAAACTTAGACAGTTCTCTTAAGGAAAACTGCGTGTTCCCGCAGAGAAAATCAGAATCTTCCTCACAGAAATTTACGATAGAATCACAATGTAAATCAAATAACTGCATCTGTTTTCCCGCGCCTTTCTATTTCAAGAGTGCTTTCATCACTCCGTAGTAACATTCTGTCACTTTCACTAACTGTTCAATCTCAATGTATTCGTTGATCGTATGTGCAAGATTTTCTTTGGATGGTCCGATTCCCAGTGTCTTGATTCCTGCCTCTCCTGCGTAGTGGCTTCCGTTCGTGCAGAAATTGTAGTTTGTGATCGTCGGATTCAGTCCGAGGTCTTTCATTTCTTTATAAACTGCCTGCACAAATTCTTCGTTCTCATCATATAGCCATCCCGGGAAAAATCTTTCGCTGCTGATCATCTCTCCGGTATAACATTTTTCTTCCATCTCTACGAAAGAAACTTTTGCTTTCAGTTCCGGATCTTCCTTCATCATCTGATCTAATAAATCCTGGATCGGTTTTAAAACGCTCTCTTTTGTCTCGCCTACCAAAAGACGTCTGTCATAAGTAGCACGGCAGTAATCCGGAACGACAGAAGCGCCAGGATATGGGGAAGATTTGATATCTACCAGTTCCAGAATCCCGTCCCCTAATACTGGATGGTTTGTCGGCTGTAATTTCTGGATCTCTTCGATAACCTTACACATCTTATACACGGCGTTGACACCTTTTTCCGGATTGGCAGAGTGTGCAGGAACTCCAAAGGTCTCTACCTGCAATTCTCCACGTCCCCTCTGTCCGATCTTGATGTTAAGCTGGGAAGCTTCCCCGATCACAACATAATCCGGCTTTACATAATTGCTGATCTCTCTTGCAGCGACACCTTCGAAGCATTCCTCATGGACAACCCCTGCAACATAAATATCTCCCGCAAAATCATAATCACAGTCCTGCGCATAGAAGATTGCAGCAGCCATCATTGCTGACAATGCACCTTTCATATCGGAAGTTCCTCTTCCGTACATTTTTCCGTCTACGATCTCTGCTCCAAATGGATCATGCTCCCATGCAGTCTCATCCGGAACCGGAACGGTATCCATATGCCCGTCAAATAATAATTTTGCACCTGGTCTTTTTCCCTGAATATGGCAGATACAGTTTCCATATTTATCTACATGGACATCGGTAAACCCTTCTCTGTCACAAAATACTTTCATCTCTGCTGCCACCTGATCCTCATGTCCGCTGTAGCTTTTTGCCTGGATCATTTTCTGGCAGAATGCGATCAGTTTTTCTTCTCTCTCTTTACTTAACATGTCATGTTCCTCCTTCTACTTCACTGACTGGTCAAATTCGATTGATTTTCTCTCTGATTCAAGATCTTTCTCTGTCTGTGCCGCTCTCTTTCCGGTCAGCGCACCGGTCGGACAGACGTCTAAGCATAATCCGCATGCCCTGCATTTTTCCAGATCTACTGACATTTCCGAGAAATTCAGCGTTCTTGCATCATAGCAGCATACTGTCACGCACTTTCCGCAGGAAACACATTTTTTCTTTCCGTCTTCTTTGTAAGGCTCAAAATGGAAGTCGATTCCGCTTACATGTTCTTTTTGCGGAAAATTCGGGAGCGCTGCGCGGTGTACCTCTGCGATTGAGTGATAGCCCAGCTCTTCCAGACGTGCGGAAAGATCATAGCACATCTTCTCCACATACTCGACACCTTTTAAGATACCGACTGTACATACTCCGGTTCCAAGCGCACCTGCCATCATATATTCGATCGCATTATCTGCACTCATCACACCACCAGATGCATAGAGATTTTTGAAGTCCGGATAATTTCTTGCAATCTCTGCATTGATCCGCATAGAGATCGGGCGCATCGCCGCACCTGTCATCCATCCGTATCCGTCCTTGCTCATCATCTCCGGACGTGCTTTTTCGATATCAATCTTCAGTGTCGGTCCGATCGAATCGATCGCGCACAGGCCGTCTGCACCATGTTCGATACATTTTCCTGCTGTCGCTACCGGATCCGGCCAGTTTCCGCTCAGTTTACAGATAACCGGAATCTTCACATGTGCTTTTGTGTAATCCAGCATCGGAAGTAAGGTGTCTTCTGTATAAGAAACAAGCTCGATCATGTGGGCTCCTGCTTTTTCTACTTCCTCCACGATTTCTTTTGCTTCCTCCAGTGTGTGTCCTACACTTGCGATCACGATCGCTCCTGCTTTCACTGCTTCCGGGATTTCCTTCTCATACCACTGCTGCCTATCGGAATCTGCCCACTTTTCACAGTTGATCAGGGAATCCTGATTCACAGATCCCATATGATGCACCGGATTGATCGCCGCTGCCTTTCGGATCGTCTTTGTCACTACAGCTCCGCATCCTGCCTGATATCCTTTGATCATCCCCTCTGCCCCATAAGTCAGCGGACCTGAAGAGAGGATAAATGGGCTCTGCAACTGATACCCACAGAATTCAATACCGATATCGGCTCCTTTCAGCTTCTCTTTTTCAAACATATGCCTCTTTCCTTTCTTATGTTATATTTTTATAATTGATGTTTGTTCATTTCTTTTAATTTTCCTGCCGCCTCATAGATTGCATTGGTCAGCTGCTCATATCCGGTACATCTGCACAGATTTCCGGAAATCCCTCTTCGGATCTCTTCTCTTGTGGCATCTGGATTTTCATCTAACAGCGCTTTCGCACTCATAATAAATCCCGGAGTACAGAATCCACACTGCAGCGCATGGTTCTCTAAAATCGCTTCCTGCACCGGATCCAGTTTCCCGTCAGCTCCGACTCCTTCAATTGTCGTCACTTCTTTCCCTTCTACCGCTCCGATCGGTACCAGACACGAAGTCACTGCCTTTCCATTTAAAATCACTGTGCATGCTCCGCATTCTCCGACTGCGCATCCTTCTTTTGTCCCCGTCAGCCGGAGTCTGTCTCTCAGCACATCGAGCAGTCTCTCGTTTGGATCTGCTTCCACCGTCACCGGCTTTTTATTTACGATAAAATTTACTTTTATTTTTTCCATCTTATTGCACCGCCTTTTCTGCTGCTTCCTGCAGCGCCCGTTCCACTAACGCTTCGACTGCCGGCTGTTTGTATTCCGTTGACCAGCGCACCCCGGTGCGGCGGATCATTTCTTCTAAAACTGCCTTTCCTGCCTTCTGCCAGAGTTCCTGCGATGCCTTCTGACCAATCAGAAGTTCCTCTGCCGCCTGTACTCTGTCCGGTGTGCTGAAGATACAGCCCGGTGAGATTCTTGCGTAAGCGATCCTTCCATCCTCTGCAAATTTCAGGATTGCAGAAACATTCAGTCTGGAGATGGCAAGTGATTTTCTTCTTCCAAGCTTTACGAAAGCAGTCACCGCATCCGGATCTAGTTTCTTTACAACAAATTCTTTTACAAATTCATCTGGTTTTAAATTCACTTTTCCCTGACTGACATAGAAATCTTTCAGGCTTTCTGTTCTTTCTCCGTTTCTTCCAAAGACTACCACCCGGGCATCTGCTGCGATCAGAGGTGTCAGCGGATCTGCCGCCGGGGAGGCATTGCAGATGCTTCCTCCGATCGTCCCTCTGTTTCTGATCTGCGGAGAGCCGACTGTCGCCGCCGCCTCCCCGAGAAACGGGATCCATTTTCTGATCAGTTCTGACTGTTCCAGATCTGTATGTGTCGCCAGCGCGCCGATATGTATCTCTTCCTTTTCTTCCCGGATATATCTCAGTTCTCTCTCCAGAAATGAAATGTCGATCAGGCATTCCAGGTCTTTCCATCTTTTATCTTTCTCACGGATCTGCACCATAATATCTGTCCCGCCGGCGATGATCCTTGCCTTTCCCGCATGTTCTTCAAGCGCCGTGCAGACATCCTCAAGTGAAGCTGCCCGGAAATAATTATATTTAAACATGTATCCTTTTCCTTTCCCAAAACTGTTTTGTCCGTTTATCTTAACTTTTTCCCTAATAACACCGTCTCCAGGTCACATGGATTTTCCCTTACACGCTTTCCGGTCGCATTGTAGACTGCATTTGCGATTGCTGCCGCCACTGCCTCTGTTGCCGGCTCACCGATACTTTTCGCACCGTAAGTTCCCGTCGGATCCCCGGATTCAAAAATATTTACATCCATCTCCGGTGCATCCATCGCTGTCGGAAGAATATAAGAATCGAAGTTTCTGTTTTTTACCCTTCCTTTGGAAGGCGCTACATCTTCCATGATTCCATATCCCTGCCCCATCACGATTCCGCCGTAAATCTGCCCTTTGATCAACGCCGGGTTGATCGCCACCCCGACATCATGGCTTGCCGTCACTTTTTTCAGATCTACATATCCGGTCCGCATGTCTACTTCCACCTCAGCGACCACACAGCCGTATGCAAATGTCGGGAATGCCTTCCCCTGACCGGTCGCATGATCCTGCGGAAGGTCTTCCGGGATAAACCATTCATATGCCGCAAGCTGTTTTCCGGTCCAGATGCAGGAATTTGTCACTGCAGAAAATTCTGCCTGGATTTCCGGATGCTTTTTCAGGAAGAATACACTGTTTTCCAATTCCACATCTTCTTCCGTGAGTTCGTCATAGGTAAGTTCTGTATTTTCCAATGGAAATGCCTTTAATTCCAGCGCATTTTTGATCATGATCTTCTTTAACTTTTCTCCGGCTTTTCTCACTGACTGCGCTCCCATAACCGTTCCTCTGGATGCCACAGTCATTCCGCTGTCCGCGATCGCCTGCGAATCCAGCTGTGGAAATTGAATGTCCTCATAGCGGACTCCCAATGCCTCCGCCGCAATCTGGGCATATGCTGTCTTTAGTCCCTGCCCATTTTCTGCCAGACCGGAATTGATGCTGACACTTCCATCTTCATTTGCGATTATCATGCAGCCTGATGCATCCGGCGACTCTGCCCCGAGCCCACATCCTCTGTAGCAGATCGCAAGTCCGATTCCCTTCTTCTTTTCTGTTTCGCCCTGCTGCTTATACTGCTCATGTTTTCTCACATAATCTGTCTTTTCTACAGTCTCATCCATGATCTGCTGCAGGATCACACAGTCTACCGGAACGCCCGTCGCTGTGATCGAACCATCTTTGAGACAGTTGATCCTTCGAAGTTCGATCTCGCTCATTCCGAGTTCCTCCGCCAGTTCCTCGATCAGTTGTTCCTGCCCGAAGATCAAGGATGGGGAACTATATCCTCTCATCGCTCCCGAGTGGATATTATTTGTAAATACACCGTAAGTATCTGTCTTGATATTTTCAATCTCATAAGGTCCTGAAGAATGTACATTTGCTCTCCAGTTCATGAACTGCGTCTGATTGTTATATGCTCCGCAGTTATCTACCTGCTCTCCTTCAAAAGCTACGATCTTTCCATCTTTCTTTGCTCCGATCTTATAGCGGAGACGGAACGGATGCCGTTTTGAACTTTCTAAGAAAGAATCCTCTCTTGTAAATACGAACTTGACCGGTTTCTGCGTCAGGTTTGCCAGATATGCGGCACGCCCTGTGACAAGTCCGATTCCTTCTTCTTTTCCTCCGAAGGTTCCGCCTAATACCGCCTGGATCATCCGCACTTTATTCATCGGGATCCCAAGGATATCTGATACATAACGTCTTGTGAAGAATGGATTCTGTGCAGATGCATATACGGTCATGATCCCGTTATTCGGATCCGGATATGCCACAACCGCCTCAGGCTCTATGTAAGAATGTTCAATATACTGTGTCCGGTATTCTCTCTCCAGGATCACATCTGCCTCTTCAAATCCTTTCTGCACATCGCCTTTTCGGATATGATAGACAGAATCTTGAAAAACATTGCCCGGATACTCTTCATGCACCAACGGAGCGCCCTCTTTTAAGGCATCGTCGATCGTATAAACACCCGGCAGTTCTTCATATTCCACCTCGATCGCTTCCAGGGCATCTTCTACAAGCGACTTGCTCTGTGCCGCAACCATCGCCACACAGTCTCCCGCATACCGGATATGATCGGTCAGATACATGTACCCTGCCCAGCTTTTCTTCTTTCTGAGATCCTGAAAAGTGACAACTGCTTCCACACCCTCGATTGCTTTTGCTTTGCTGGTATCGATCTTTGTCACCTTTGCACTTGTGTAAGGACTTCTGAGTACGCCTGCATAAAGCATTCCATCCAGATATAAATCTGCTGCATATCTCGCTTTTCCAGTTACTTTTTCCACTCCGTCAATTCTCGGTTTTGACTCGTGGATCACATGAAATTGATCTGTTTTTACCTTTGTCATACTTTATTTCCTCTCATTTACATTCCAGAACTGCTCTGTCACTTGTTTTAATCTTTCTCTTGCCGCTTCTTTGTCTATCGTGAGGATCTTTCCGTCTTTCTTCAGACATTCCCCATTTACAAATACATATTTTACATTTTCCGGATTCGTGAATAATACAAGCTGGTCATATACATTATTTGCATTGACCGGTGTCGGCTGCTTTAACTCAACTGTGATCACATCTGCGAGATTTCCCTCTTTCAGACTTCCTGCGCCGCTGATCCCGACTGCTCTGGCTCCCATCGCTGTCGCCATCTCATACACCGTCTTTGCCGGCATGACCTGCGGATCCTGCTCGTTTGCCTTATGTAATAAAAATGCTCCCCGCATCACTTCAAAGAAGTTGTTGATATAACCATCTGTGCCAAGACCGACCGTCATATGCCGCTTTAGCATCTTATTCACCGGGGCGAATCCACCTCCGACTTCACAGTTTGACAATGGCATGGAGACTACCTTTACTCCTGCTTCTGCCAAAATATCCAGCTCTTCCTCCGATACCTGCACGACCTGAGATGCCAGTATGTTTTCGTCAAGATAACCAAGTTCCCTGTAAATCTGAACCGGTGTTTTTCCATATGTTTTCTGACACCACTGTGGCTCATAGACACTCTCGCTTAAATGCATATGCGTCATGCACCCATTTTCGTCGGACATCTGCTTTGCTTTTCTGACAAACTCCGGTGAGCAGGTAAACAATGTATGGATGCTGTTGATCCCCTGCACCAGCGATCCATCTTTATTA
Source organism: uncultured Faecalimonas sp. (assembly GCA_963557735.1). Lineage (GTDB taxonomy): Bacteria > Bacillota > Clostridia > Lachnospirales > Lachnospiraceae > Faecalimonas. The sequence continues at coordinate 16,097 of CAUWEA010000020.1, forward strand.
TTTTCCCGGACAAACTTTATATTCTCCTCTAAGCCCATCTCTCCATTTTCCTTTGACACACGCTCACATGCCTCAAAAGACAGCCGGCCCCTGAGGCCGGACTCCTCGATAACCCGCTTCTCCACATCCAGCGCTCCCGGTATCGCATTTGGACCCTCCAGAATATCAACAAAAGAAGTGACTCCACTGTCGATCATCTCCACACATGCCCATCTCGCAGTTGCCTCTGCGAGTTCATGGTTCAGCCGGTTCTCCACATATGGCCACCAGAAATCATCGAGAAAGCTCTCGAATTCTGTCACAATCGCATCCGCTGTAATGCCATGTGACAGAAAACCGTACATGTGATTGTGCCCGTTGACAAAACCCGGCAGGATCATCTGACCCTCTGCATCGATCACCTCATCACCGTCCTGCACAGTCAGCTCACTGTTTGGGGCAATCTGTACGATCTTCCCCTCCTCCATCCGAACTCCAAATCCTTGTTTCAGTCCGTCTTCACTTAGTAAAAACGAACCTTTTACCACTTTTGCAGACATATCTCTTCCCCTTTCTGCCGCAGCTTTTTCCTTCTAAATGCAAAAAAAGAGTCTAACAACACTTTGTGAAAGGTTGCCAAACTCTTAACTTTCAAAACATCGCCTGAAATCCCAGAGAATTTCCCGCATGTAACAAAAAAAAGAAATCCCCCGGCCTTTGTGAAAGGTCGGCAAACTTCTTTTGATCGTCTTACTTTACTTACTCTGATATTTGATTGTATTCCTATTGATTTCTTTTATAACCTCATAGGGGTTGTTTATATTTGTTATTATTATAACAATTCGTTTTAAAATGTCAACCAGTTTTTTGTGCTTTTTTATTATTTTTTTAATCTTTATACAATCTTTATACAGCACTTTAACTAACTCTAAAAACTTTCCTTGCTCTGCATGCCTCTACAAGTTTCCCGAAAGTCCTGCCAGAATCGCCTCCAGCACGCCGCCTCCGATCGCCCTTGCTTTATCTGAAACAGTCTCGCAGTAAGATCTTTCTTTCCGCGCATCGATATCTCCACACTTCATCCCTTTTTGCACGGCCACACCATCCTGGAGCATTCCTCTGACCAGCCCGCTCATCTGTGCGTAAATCGGAACTTCCCCACTGTACGCGACAATCTCCCCTTTTTCTACCATATCCCCGATCTGTACAGCTGCGCGAAACTCCCCATCTGCCTCTGCCTTGATCAGGCGCTCGATGGAATATCCTGCAATCTCTCCCGGGATTCCGGTATTGGGGATCGCACTTCCTCTTCGGATCACTCTTCCAAGATCATGTCCCCGTTTTGTCTCGATGACTGCATGACAGTCCTCTCCGGCAGTAAATCCGGGTCCCACTCCGATCACAAGTTCTGCATCCTGCATCGTTGTTCCCAGATTCTTCTTTGCGATGATCGCATCTACCACAACATCTGCTTTGTACTGCTTTAAAAATCTCACAGCAGGATCTGCCACGACCGGAATCTCGCCCTTTCTTAATAACCTTTCTGCATCTTCTGCTGACTCTGCCCTTCTTGCAACAATTCCTTCCACCTCCGCAGAGTCCTCATATACTGCCCTGGAAAAGGCAACTGTTCTTCGTACCGTAGTTGGGATCTCGGACTCCGTCATAATGATCTCAAACCCACACACATGAAGTCTGCAGGCAATTCCCGTCGCCAGATCTCCCGCTCCTTTTATCAGAACTCTCAATTTTTCTTTCTCCTTTTCTTGAAACTTTATTTAAAACTTACAAACATTTTTTCTATTTGTCAACACATTTCGTATTGACAAATACTTTTTCACAATGTATATTGCTAATTAAGCAAAGAGTTTGTCGACCTTTTCACAAAAGGCCGATGGACTCTTATTTTTTTCGAATAACTAAAAAAGACAGTCATACAAATGATTGTAGGAGGAACAGACATGGAACAAATCAAATGGATCAAAAACAACTTACCAAAAACCGAGGACACAAACCTCAAATATCTCTCACCGGAAGAATCGAAAAAGGTACATGCTTTTCACGAAAGCTTTCCACAGTACAGCCAGACTCCTTTGGTCAAGTTAGATAAAATGGCTGAACATCTTCACCTGAACAGCATTTTTATCAAAGACGAATCCTATCGTTTTAACCTGAACGCATTTAAAGTGCTCGGCGGTTCTTATGCGATCGCCAAATATATCGCTTCCCAGCTCGGCCGTGATATCAGTGAACTTCCATACGCAGTCCTGACTTCTGAAGCGCTCCAGAAAGAATTCGGACAGGCAACTTTCTTTACTGCAACTGATGGAAACCACGGACGTGGTGTGGCATGGACTGCAAACAAACTGCACCAGAAGTGTGAAGTCTACATGCCGATCGGAACAACACAGACACGTCTGAACCACATTCTGAATGAGAACGCGAAAGGTTCCATCGAAGATCTGAATTACGATGACTGTGTAAGAAAGGCCGCAGCAGCTGCTGATGCCACTCCAAACGGTGTCATCATTCAGGATACCGCATGGGACGGTTACGAAGAAATCCCGACATGGATCATGCAGGGATACGGAACAATGGCATACGAGGCAGACAGACAGATGGCCGAGTACGGATGTGATCGTCCTACCCATATCTTCATCCAGGCAGGCGTCGGCTCTCTCGCAGGTGCTGTCCAGGGATATTTCGCAAACCGCTATGCAGGAGATGAACCGACGGTTGTCATCGTGGAAGCAGATGCCGCAGCATGTCTGTATAAGAGCGCCTCTGCCGGGGACGGAAGTATCCAGACCGTTGACGGCGATATGCTGACTCTGATGAATGGTCTTGCATGCGGAGAACCTAGTACGATTTCCTGGGATATCCTTCGCAATCATGTAGATACATTCGTATCCTGCCCGGACTGGGTGACTGCAAAAGGAATGCGTATCCTCGCAACTCCGATCAAAGGTGACACTCCGGTGACTGCCGGTGAGTCAGGCGCTGTCACCATGGGACTGTTATATACGATCATGACAAATGACGCTTACAAAGATCTCAGAGAACAGCTGAACCTGAATGAAGATTCCAAAGTCCTTCTGTTCTCAACGGAGGGAGATACGGATCCAGACCGTTACCGCTCCATCGTCTGGGATGGTGTCAATTCTTTATAAACCACTGACACATCCTGTCCAAAATCTACCATAAGGAGGCAGGAGGGGTGCAGTTTTCAATCTCTGTGCTGCACCGCCTCCTCTGAGAAACCATATGAAAGAACATCAACAAAATTTGAATATCTCTAAATTTGACCTGAATGGGAGACCCCCTCTCACTGAGGCGGTTCCCCTCGGTCTCCAACATGTGCTTGCAATGTTTGTCGGCAATATCGTGCCGATGATCCTCGTTGCCTCTACCGCAAAATTATCCGCAGCAGAGGCAAATATGCTTCTGCAGTGCTGTATGATCGGAGCTGCCTGATCATCGGAGTATCTCTCGCCTTTGGTCTTGGAACCCAGTTTTGTAAAGGAGCCAGCACACAGTTTCCTGGTGGAATTGCAGCTATGCTGGAAGAAAACAGTGTGATCCTTACTTCTCTGCTGGCAATTATCTTAAATCTGGTCTTCCCGAAAGACGAAGATACAAAATAATATCACTATTTTTTCAGATTCTGATGAGGGTGTCGCAAAATCATCAAATAAGATGACAGAGCGATGCCCTTTCTATCGAAGTTTCTTTCTCCAAAAGCAGCAGATGCTCCCGCTTCAAGTACAGTTTCTCCGGCACACCTTTTTCCCCAATATCCCAGATTCTTTTGGAAACTTTCCACACAACCGGCGTTTTTGCACATTCCGATGTGAAAAACTCTACATGATATTCAAACAGATCTTCTTTTACCTCAGGCTGCAAAACCGGAAATACTACTTCCCCGTCTGCGCCAGTGGCCGCAATCGTAAATTCATGGGCACGGATCCCGATAACCCGGAACGTATCCGCTTTTTCCTGCCAGCCTGGAATCGCCATATCCCATCCCGGCACATACATGATCCCTCCCGCTTTCCAGCGGATCTCCTCAATGTTCTTACACCCGGTCAGCTTTGCCGCCGCTACTTTCTCCGGCTGCTCAAACAATTCTTTGACCGGCTTTTGCACAGAAACTTTTCCGCCATCCATCACAAGCACTTCTTCACTAAAGCGGTAGATCTCATCCCGGCTGTGCGAAACTAAAATCACAGTGCCCGGATAATCCCGAAGCAATTCCAGACATTCCCGCTGTGTCTGTTCCTTCAGGTAACTGTCCAACGCTGAGAAAGGCTCATCTAACAAGATCATCTCCGGTTCATAGATCATAATCCTGGCAAGCGCCGCCCGCTGCTGCTGCCCGCCTGACAGCTGCCCCGGAAGTTTCTTTTCCAGTCCCTGCAGCGAAAACCGTTCGATCATTTCCCGCACCTTTGTTTCTTTTTCCCTTTTTGCACAACGCAGCGCGATCCCGATGTTCTTTTCCACAGTCATCGTCGGGAAAAGTGCATAATTCTGAAACAGATACCCGACGTTCCGCTCCTGCGGCGGCATCCACCGTTTGCTTTCAGAATCAAAAAAGACCCTGCCCCCGGACTTGATCCTTCCGGTTTCAGGTCTTTCAATCCCTGCAATACTTTTTAATGTCAGGCTCTTTCCGCATCCGGATGCCCCGAGGATTCCGATCCGCCTGCTGTCTGACTGAAACTGTACATCCAGCTTAAAATCACCGAATGTCCTCTGTATCTTTACTTCTATCGCCATACTACCACCTCTTGATATGTCTCATCCGTCTGCCAAGCACAAGATTTAACACGAAGATCATCCCAAACGCGATCACCATCACGATCCCTACCCATACGCCTGCCGTCAGATAGTCTCCGTCCTGGATAACCATCGCGATCTTCTGGGAGATCGTTCCGGTCTTTCCCGGAATGTTCCCTGCCAGCATCGAAGTCGCCCCATACTCTCCCAGCGCCCGGGCAAATGCCAGTATCGTTCCCGCTGTAACTCCCGGACCTGCGGTCGGCATGACTACTGTCCAGAAAATACGAAACTCTGACATACCAAGTGTCCGCGCCGCGTGGATCAGATTGATGTCGATCTGCTCAAATGCCGCCCGCGCATTCCGGTACATCAGCGGGAATGCGATCACCGTCGCAGCGATCACGCAGCCTGCCCAGGACTGTACGACTTTGATGTCAAAATTGCCATATAGAAATGCCCCGAACGGCCGCCGCACACTGAATAAGAGTAATAGGAAAAATCCCGCAACCGTCGGAGGAAGCACCATCGGAAGCGTCAGTATCCCATCCAGCACCGCTTTCATCCTCGGTCCCGCCTGCACGGATTTTCTCGCCGCATAGATTCCGAGAAAAAATGAGATTACCGTCGCAACCACACCGGTTTTCAGCGAAATCCAAAGCGGGCTCCAGTCCAGTTCTGCGATGATCTGTCTGACTTCTTCCATCGTTCCTTCCTCCCTCATACAATCTTCCCACTACTGAAACTCTGGATTTTCCAGTGAGAATCTCCGACTATTCTACCGCTGTATCAAAATAGTAACTCTCAAAGATCTCCTTTGCCTCATCTGAGACAACATATTCCAGGAAATCTGCTGCCGCCTCTTTCTGTGCCGCATCCGCCTCTTGATTGTCCACCTGACAGATCGGATAAATGACATTTCCCGTCAGATCATAGCTGACTGTCTGCAGTACCTCTACCTGATCCTCATATCCATAGGTATCCGAATAGTACGTTGTTCCAACCTCGCAGGAACCTTCTGTGACGGCGATCAGCACTTTGCTGACATTGTCCTGCTCGCTGATCTCCACGCCACCAAGTGCTTCTGACACTTCCTCTGTCGTGATCTTTGATACATCCTCCGCCTCCGGCAGCATTCCGAGACTGACAAGCGCTTCTCTTGTATACTTTCCAACCGGTACACTTCCCCCGGCAAGGGCGATACTCTTCGCCTTAGACAGATTTTCCAGTCCGGTTACCTCTGTACCGCAGTCCTTTCTTGTAAGCAGCACGACCTGATTGTTCACTACATTTTTCCTTGTCCCGTCTACAATCAGCCCATCCGCTTCCAGCTGATCCATCTGCTTCTGCGCTGCCGAGAAGAACAGATCGCATTCGTATCCTTCCTCAATCTGTGTCAGAAGTGTCCCGGAGCTGTCTGCATTGGAAGTAATCTTCACTTCTGGATGCTCCTTCTCATAATTTTCTGCCAGCTCTGTCATGACCGTGTTCAGACTCGCAGCGATAAATACCTGGATCTCTGTCTCTTCTTCCTTGCCGGAATCTGCTTTTTCTTTTTTCTGCGTTTCGTTTGCTTCCGTCTGTTTCCTCTGCGATTTTGTCTTTTCATTTTTTCCAGAACAGCCGGTCAGCCCAACTGTGCTTCCGGTCAAAAAACAGCCCGCCAGGAACAGCGCGCCTGCCCGTCTCCATGTTTTCTTTCCGCTTCCCATCATTTTCTTCAGATGCATCGAATCCACCTTTTCCCTTCTCTTTTATGCACTTTGCTCCAACAGTCTGATCTCATCTCCGACTTTGATATGTCCTCCGTGGATCACCTGGGCAAACACGCCTTCTCTTGGCATGATGCAGTCTCCCATTTTCTGGAAGATCTGGCAATGGCTGTGACATTCTTTCCCGATCTGTGTCATCTCCAGGATCACTTCGCCGATCTGGAACCGGGATCCTACCGGAAGATTTTTAAAATCGTACCCCTCGGCAATGATATTTTCTCCAAATGCGCCAAATGCTACATCTGCACCGCGCTCCCGAAACTCCTGAATGCGCTCCAGTGAAAGCAGGCTGATCTGACGATGCCATTTTCCGCCGTGTGCATCGCCCACGATCCCCCAGTCTACTTCAATGTCCGCCTCCTGCACTTCACTTTTCTGAATCCCTCTGATATCACTTGTACAGATTCCTCTGATGATTCCCATATTATCCTCCTATCCGGGACATTTCCCGCTTTTCTGTGATTTCCTCTTTCTTTTCAAAACAATGTGCTTCCGGTTTGCCTGAAATTGCCTGCGCAAGCAGCCTCCGGACTTCCTCCGGTTGATGGTTTCTGACCGCTTCTTTTACCGAAATCCCGGTATTGTAACACAGACATGGCTTTACGAACCCTTCCGCCGTCATCCGGATCCGGTTGCAGCTGCCGCAGAACTTTCCGTGCATCGCGCTGATGAATCCGATACTTCCCTGAAAGCCCGGAATCCGGTAGTAAACTGCCGGACCATTTCCATGTGTGGAAACAGATCCTTCCCCTCCACTCTGCTGCTCCTTTGCTTCTTCTGTTATTTTACCGTATCTTTTACGGATCTTCTCCAACAATTCCTGATTGGAAACCGATTCCTTCCCGCTGCCATATCCGATCGGAATCATCTCGATAAACCGGACATCGATCGGCGCTTCTTTTGCGATCTGGATCAGCGCTTCCCATTCTTCCTCATTCACACCATTCTGAAGCACGGTGTTCGTCTTGACTTTCAATCCAAGTTCATAGGCTGTGCGGATTCCTTCCAGTACGTCCTTGAGCCGGTCATACCCGGTGATCTCCGCAAATTTCTCTGCGCACAGCGTATCCAGACTTACGTTGACTCCGTCGATCCCCGCCTCTTTTAATTCTTTCGCATATGCTGCCAGCAGAATCCCGTTTGTTGTCAGTGTCACCTGCTCTGTGTTAGGAAGTGCTTTCAGCATACGGATCAGTTCAATGCAGCCTTTCCGTACAAGTGGTTCCCCTCCGGTCACTTTGAATTTGGTGATCCCCAGTTCTGAGGCGATCCGGCATACTTCTGTAATCTCTTCCAGTGTAAGGATCTGCTCCATCGGAATGCTTTTGATCCCCTCTGGCATACAGTAGCGGCATCTCAGATTGCATCGGTCCGTGATCGAAATCCGCATATAATCGATAACTCTCCCATACGAATCTTTCACTTATTCTTCCTCACTTTCCAAAATAAGCGTCCCGCTCTTTCCCCCGGTCTTTCTGCACAGCCGGATGTCAGAAATACGCATTGCCTTATCCACTGCCTTACACATATCGTAGATCGTAAGCAGCGCGATATTGACTCCTGTCAGCGCCTCCATCTCCACGCCGGTCTTACCGACTGTCTTCGCCGTACATGCCGCCTCGATCGCACAGCTTTCCTCCAGATAGTGGAATGTGATCTCTGCCTTAGAAAGATTTAAAATATGGCAGAGCGGAATCAGTTCCGATGTCTTTTTTGCCCCCATGATCCCTGCGATCCTGGCTACCCCGAGGACATCTCCTTTCTTCATTTCCCCCGATTTCACAAGCGCAAAGCAGTCCGGGCTCATATAGATTTTTCCTTTCGCTGTCGCTTCCCGCTGTGTCTCCTGCTTCTCACTGACATCGACCATGACAGCGTTTCCGCTCGCATCAAAATGTGTAAATCCGCTCATTAATATCCTCCTTTTCCGAATCCGCAGTTTGGAAATGTACAGACCGGGCAGGACATACAAAGCCCGCCTTCTCCAAGTGCATAAAATTCTTCCGCCTTCATTTTCTCTCCCGCAAGAAGTCTCGGAAGTACCAGATCAAAGATGGTTCGTTTCGCGTACATCACGCAGCCCGGCAATCCGACAACCGGTCTGTCCCCCTCATAGTAGGCAAGAAGAAACATCGCTCCCGGCAGCACCGGCGCTCCGTAAGTGACGATCTCGGCGCCTGTATTTTTAATCGCAAGCGGCGTGCGGTCATCCGGATCGACACTCATCCCTCCGGTGCAGATGACCATATCCATGCCTGCATCCATCATTGTGCGGATCGCAGCTGTGATCTGTTCATGATCATCGCTGCAGATCTCATGCATGGCGACCTCCATGCCATATTCTGCCAGCTTCTCCCTGATCACCGGCGAAAATTTATCCTGGATCCTCCTCTTGTAGACTTCACTTCCAGTCGTCACAAGCCCGATTTTCTTCTGCACATACGGAAGAATCGAAAAAATCGGTCCACCTTCCGTGACCTGTTTTGCCTGCTCCATCTTTTCTTTCTCAATCACGAGCGGGATGATCCTTGTCCCCGCAATCTTCTCCCCTGCCCTGACCGGAAAGTCTCCGTGCCTTGCGGCAATCATCATCTGTCCGAGGCTGTTGACTGCCAGAAGCTTCTTCCGATCGATCTTCAGCACCCCGTCACAGTCTGCGATCAGCTCAATCTTCCCTTCTTTTACCTCTGATCCATGCATCGATTCCCCTCTGCAGATCTGGTATAAAATCTCTGCCGCCTCATTTTCATGGAGCATCGTGTCGTCGTTCTCCCACACATAAATGTGTTCTTTTCCGACGCTTAACAGCACCGGGATATCTTCCTCTGTGATCACATGTCCCTTTCGGAACACTGCATCTTTTACGACACCCGGGATGATCTGTGTGATATCATGGCACAAAATCTGTCCGACTGCCTCTTCTGTCTTACATAATTTCAATTTTCCCACTCCGTTCGTTATGTTTTTATTTACATATCGAAATATATCATATATAATTTTATTAGAAATTACAAGGAGTTTTTGAAAATTTATGAAAACAGGTGCCATTATTTTAGCGGCGAAGCGCGGGAAGCAGGACAGCGCCTTCCTTCCACTTTTAGAGCTCGACCATGTCTCTGTCATCCGCCGCGTGATCCTCGCCCTGAAGCGGGCAGGGATTTCCCCGATCACTGTGATCACCGGAGAAGAATCCGACCAGGTGGAAAAAGAAATATCCGGTCTGCAGACGATCTGTCTGTACAGTCCCCAGTACGAGACCCTGTCCATGTTTGACCAGATCTGTACCGGCCTCGACTACATGGAGGATCTCTGCGACAGCGTATTTATCCTCCCTGCCAAATATCCGATCCTTCTGTCACAGACACTGGAGACCATGCTGTCTGAGGATGCTCCCTGCGTCCGCCCGGTCTTTGAAGGTCACCGGGGACACCCGATCCTGCTCCGGAAAGAACTATTTCCGGAAATACTGACATACACCGGGGAAAACGGACTGCGCGGCGCGCTGCGCCAGCCATCTGTCGCCGCCCGCACAGCGGAAGTCTCTGTCAGCGATTCCGGCATCATCCTGTCTGCCGACACGGTAGACTCCGACACGGAACAATTCAGCAAGAACGAGACGCTCCCGATCTATGCCGTCGGAGAGCTGCAGCTCTGCCGGGAGACGCCGTTTTTCACATCCGAAACGGCCCGGTTTCTGATGCTGATCGAGCATACCGGTTCTATGCAGACTGCATGCCGTCATATGCAGATTTCTTACAGCAAAGGCTGGAAGACGATCAAGTCTGTGGAAAGTCATCTCGGATTTTCTCTGCTGCACACAAAAACCGGAGGCGGCGGAGGCGGTTCCTCCTCTCTCACAAAGGAGGGAAAGGTCTTTTTACAGAATTATCTGCGCGCAGAAGAACAGCTTTCCTCCTACGCCTCAGAACTGTTTCAGGAAATTTTTACCGGAGAAAAAGCAGTTCTTAAAAACTTAGATTAGAGGAAAAAATACCTATTAAAAATTTAAATCGGGAAAGAAGATCAACTATTGAAAATTTAAATTAGGGAAGAAGAGCAACTATTAAAAATTTAGATCTGAGAAGAAGAGCAATTACTAAAAATTTAGATCAGGGAAGAAGATCAATTATTAAAAATTTAGATCAGGGAAAAAGATTAATTATTAAAAATTTAGATTGGAGAAGCTTATGAAAACTATGAAAGAACTTTTTGAAATCCTTTTAGAATATGGAGAATCCGGAAATGACTGTATGATCGTGACTGTGACAAAAAGCTCCGACTCTGCTCCCCGCGGCGCCGGCTCCCGTATGATCGTCCTCTCTGACGGGACATCCCACGGAACGATCGGCGGCGGCTCCATTGAATATGAAGCGACAAAAGAAGCCCTGCGCGGAATCCGGCAGCAGACTTCCTTTTTCAAAAGCTTTGTTTTAAGGCCAAATGATGCCGCCGATCTGGGAATGGTCTGCGGCGGTCAGGTCACTGCCTATTTCCAGTATGTCTCCCACGAAAATGCATCCTTTCTAGATCAGTGCCGCTCCCTGCTCGCAGACTGGGATCAGGCAAAGCAGCTTTGGCTCCTTCTCGATCTGACAGAAGAAGCGCATTGGACTTCCCAATATATTTCCAATGACGCCGCCATTTCACAGTCATTTTTCAACGGGCAAGCGCTTTCTCTGTCAGAGCTTCCGCAGGAGCCGACCGAATATGTCCTCGCTGACCGCCATTATTATATCGAGCCTCTCGTCAAAGCCGGAACCGTCTACATCTTCGGAGGCGGACATGTGGCGCAGGAGCTTGTCCCGGTACTGGCACATTTGGACTTCCGCTGTGTCGTCTTCGATGACCGGAAGGAATTTGCAAACCCGGAATTATTCCCTTCTGCCTGCCGCTGCATCACCGGAAATTTTGAACAGCTGTCAGAGCTGATCCACTTTCATCCGGAAGACTATGTCTGCATTATGACGCGGGGACACCTCTGTGACTACATCGTCCAAAAGCAGGTGATGCAGACACCCGTATCCTACATCGGCGTCATGGGCAGCAGCCGGAAGCGTCAGACACTACGGGAAAAACTTCTGGCTGACGGCTTCACCGAAGCAGAGATCGACCGCTGTAAATCCCCGATCGGTTTGTCCATCGGAGCGGAGACTCCTGCCGAGATTGCAGTCAGCATCGCAGGAGAACTGATCGCAAAACGCGCAAATAAGCCTCTTTAATATTGTGCTCAAAAATGTTCATCATAGCAGAAGGATTTTCCTATGAAAAAAGCAGGATTTGCCCCTTGAGACAATTCCTGCCTTTTTCAACTGATTGAAATGCTCACATATAAAAATCTGCTGGTCACGCTTCCTTTTTCTATCTGCACTTCTCACCTTTACCTGTTTAAAATTTTCAAAATCATATCTGCACTGCCGACATTATAACCTGCAACACCGTAGATTCCTTTCATCTCCTGATCGACAATGACGATCAGCGGCAGTTTGCCCGGCTCCAGATACATCCTTCTTGCCAGCGTCTCCATATCCGCTCCGAAATCATCGACAAGGAACTTGGCATGTTCCAGTTCTGCAAGTGTTTTTGCAAGTGTCGGATCCTTTTTCACTTCCGGATTCCGGGCTACAAAATACAGATCTGCAGGCAGTTGATTGTATGCCTCACTTCTCTGCCGGATTTCATTTAAAATATGTTCGGTCGGCTCTTTTCCTTCTTCCAGCCAGATGAAGAGTCCTCTCTTTTCTTTTACCAGTTCTGACAGACGGCGCTTTGTTCCGTCTTCTTTCTGCACCGTAAAGTCTGTGATATCATTGTCTTCCAGCATATCTTTGACATCGGCTTCCTTCTGTTCAAGAACAATCTGCCGTTTTTCCCCTTCCTTCAGTGTAAATATAAATTGTTTTGCAAACACATTTCCATTTGGCAGACGGTTCGCCGTGAGGATCTTATACTGTCCCGGGAACAGAGGGATCTCTCCATAGACCGGAAGCCCACTCTCATCGCTCAGCTGCAATGTCTGATATTTCGCTCCGTCAAATTTGGCGATCGTCCAGTTCTGATAGTAGGTCCATGTCTTTCTTTCCTGCTGCTCGATAACAATCCCAGCTGTCCGCACTTCGGACTGTCCTTCGCGCTCTTCCAGCGCCACAAATGCACCGTCTTTCCACACTTCCAGCATCCGGTCAGAAGGGTTTAAGCGGGATGGGATTCCGAGTGTTCTTAAGATCTGCACACTTACTACCCGTTTTGTCAGTTCGCTTCCATATCCTGAGGTAAGCGCTCCCTGCGCAGACGTGATCAGATTTCCATATTCTAACTGTTCATCTGATTTCAAATGACCGCAGACAAATTCCCACACATATTTTGGATCGTCTGCCATCTTCTGCTTCTCCTCCTTGGAGAGCCATGACTGCAGAAAGCTGCGGAATGGACGGATCATCTCATTGTCCACACGCGGGCACAAAATATACGGCACAAACAGCTCCTTTTCCCATTTTTCTGCAAATGCAGCTGCCTGACTGCAATGCTCCTCCAAAATATCTGCTGTAATATCCAGATAGTCTTTCTCCCGGAGACTATTCAGCAGATCCATCTTGCATGCGGCTTCCATATCGTTTTCCAAAAATTTAGCGATCTCCCTCTGATTTCCACACGCAAGCTTCATAATCTCGACTGCGCGCTCCCTGAACGGTTCCGGCATACATCCGGCTGCCTCCGCTCCCAGCGCTTCGTCATAGAAAGCAGCTTCCTTTGCCATGCGTTTTTCTGTCGCTTTTCTGCTCTTTTCTCTTCCAAGCAAAATTTCTTCTTCCGACTGCACACAGCGGTTGACCGGAGCATCCTTCGGCGCTGTCACGATCATCTCTGTCCATACATCCGGCTGACAGACTGTCTGACCCAGCTTCAATGTACAGCTATGCTGCTCTGCGGCATTTACGAGCTGTTCCGCATAAGCACCCTCTTTGTATGCAGTAACCTGCACCGTTCCCAATCCGGTTTCCAACGTCTTCTTCCCGTCCTCCCCGGCATGAACGCAGGCAATCTCCCCAAATCCTGCATAATTCATCACTTCAAAGCGGATCTCCGCGCCCGAAGCCGGAGTGCCGTCCGCATTTATGACTGTCACTTCCACATTTGTCGTCTTCGCATACGTTTTCAGCTGATTGACCACAAGAGACATTCCTTTTCGTCCGACCAGCTCCTCCTTCGGTTTTGCCGGGAGCAGCCAGCGGGAATGTACCATCATCGCGCGGGAAGATGCATTCGTAAACCACCCTTTGTTCAGAACCTCCTCCGGCTCGCAGGCTCCCAGAAACTTCCACGCGCCATCGCTCCAGACTTCCACCCACGCATGATTATCATCACAGTGTGACCAGAGTGGAACATACACCTGCCTTGCCGGAATTCCTACACTTCGGAACACCGATACTGCAAAGGTCGACTCTTCCCCACACCTGCCGTATGCAGAACGGTACACACACGCTGCACTTGCGGTTCTGCCATCGGTCGTCCGGTAAGTCGCCTCCTCGGCACACCAGTAATTGATATTCAAAATCGCCTCTGCCATCGGAAGCCCCTGGATCCTCTCGCGCAGCTTCTCATAGAAAAACGGCCGGCACGGAGTCAGATCTTCATTATTTACTCTGTGGTGGAGTACATAGCCTGCAAAAATCTCTTCCGGGATCTTCCCTGCAAACGGTCCGGACTCCCACAAAAACACCCCATGTTTTGCATAAGATAAAAATAATTCCGGCTCATAATCCACCGCATCGCTGACCGGCATCGAGGCATAAAGGCATTTCAGCGCCTCCGCCTCATCCTTGCTGCACGCTGACAAAACAGCCTCCACCTTCGCTCTTCCCTCCCCGAGACGATCCATCTGCACTTCAAATCCGCGCTCCATCTCCTGCATAAATTTCTCTGTAAACATATCGTTACCTCACCTCTCCTGCGGGTATCTATTTTTCTCTCTTTTTCGCCCGCTTTTCCCTCATTATAACACCTCATTTTATAAATCAACAAGATACTTTTCAAAGCAAAACTGCCGCCCTGCAGTTTTTCAACTCCAAAGGCGGCAGTCCCGTCCCGGTGTACAGCATCCTTTTCCCCGGAACGCTGCTGCACACTCGTACACTATACTAATAAATACTCAAAATCATATAAATGAATCCCATTGCCAGCATTTCCACCGGCAATCCGCGGAAGGCTCTTTCTGTCCTTGCAAATTTCAATGTTCTCTTTACTGAAAGGAACAAAACAACCGGCACAAGAATCGTCCACACCAGTCCCGCAATTTCTCCAAAGCTTTCCATGTCAAACGGTCTGAGAAAGATTGCCAGAGGAACCACTAACAACAGACTGTTTGCGTTTGTGATCTTTTTCCTAATGATCCCGTTTGTAAATGCAAGCGCCATACCTGCTGTCAGGAATCCAAAGATTGTTTGCAGAAAGACTTTCGACTGCATCTCTGTCTCCAGGATCAGATTGCCGAAGATCATTCCAGAACCGAAGAATTCCCGGACAATACTTAGCAGAATCCAAAATCCCCATACAATGGCGCACTCCCAGAAAAGTTCTCCGTACTCTGCCTCGATCTGCTCTTCCAGCACATGCTTCGCAGCGAAAAGCCCCAAAATCCCAGTCATGATCCAAAGCCCCGTTGTAACCTGGATCCCAAGATAGGAAAATCCCAGTAAAAACGCAGATGCACTCACTGCTCCGCTTCCGATCAATACGCACAGTTTTAAACTCCAGTCAGGCACAGCATCCTGCAAAAGATTTTTCAGAAACTCAGCAAATACTACGGACAAAATCACAAGAACACCTGCCGCAAAGGCTTCCTTCATTCCTGCCGAAAATAATACAATCCCAAAAGCAAAGGCTTCTGCCGGATATCTTAATTTCATGTCGTATCCTCCGTTTTCTTATTTTACTGTCTGTAAAAATTCAAATGCCGTATTGATCCCCGTTGCGACTGCTGTCGAAGAAATCGTTGCACCGCTCACAGCATCCACCTGCGTTCCGTTTGCAGGAGTTTCCTCTTTCTGTTCGATCCCTGCCGCCTCATTCATACATTCCTCTGCAAGGCTGATAAATCCACCGATCGAAATACTCACACCGGAAACTGCGTCTGTCTTTCCCTGCTCATCTAGCTTCAGGAAGTCTAAAGACTGATTTTTCACCACTGCTTTTGCAAGCGCTTCTGCCTGCTCTTTCCAGGTAAGGCCGTCTTCTGTCATCACATACTCTCCTTTTTCTGACAGCACACTTTTTGTGCTTCCGTCTTCTCCGACTGCTTCCCAGTTTACTTCTGTGATCTTTCCGTCTTTGACTGTCAGTGTCACCTGATCTGTGAATCCATTATTGTCAGGCGCTTCTGCTTTTGCCTCGTAAGTTCCGTCCTTCAATTCCTTGAAACCTTCTTTCTCAGATACAGCTTCTTCCTGCTCCTCTTTCTCAAGGCTCATACCCGGCAGGAATACCGGTGCTTCTGCCCCCTCAAACTGGCTGAGAAATTCTGCATCCGCAACCTTAGATCCAACTCCTTCGGTCTCCTGCTGTTCTGTGACCTCTACTTTTGTCACTTTCTTTTTCTCTTTGTCAAAGGATACGTCCATAACGATATCTCCGCCATATCCTTTTACTTTTGCAGTGACCATATACCCGTTTTCGGTCTCCACCGCTTTTTCAATACCTTCTGCACCATTGACATCCAGTTCTTCTTTTACCTGCGCCTCAGCTGCATCGGATGCGCCTGCTCCCATATCTTTTACAAGCGCCTTTGAGCCCATGATCACACCAAAAGAAAGTGCTGTGACAACCGCCAGTGCGATAAGTCCTTTTACATCTTTATTTTTCATCTTCTTCCTCCACTATGCTTCTTTTTTCTTTACTCCATACACATGCTTTTTATAAAGCATAGACAGCATTCCTGCCATACAGTTCGCCGTTAAAATACCAAAACAGATTCCCTCCGGATATCCGCTCAGAATCCGGATTGCCGCGGTGATGATCCCTGCTGCCGCCGCATAGACTAACTTTCCTTTTCTGGATGCAAAGGCATAATCTGTAAGCATATAACAGCCTCCCATGATCAGACCGCCTCCGAACAGATTTAACAGAATATCCCCGGTAAACAGTCCGTCCGGTCCGAAAACAAATGTCAGAGCTGTCACGGTTCCAATATAAGTGACTGCCGCTTCCGCATTTACAATCTTTTTGCAGCATAGATAAGCAAACCCTACCAGGAGCAGCAGCTTACTTGTCTCTCCCATCGCCCCGGGCATTTCTCCCAGAAACATCTGCAGGTAGCTGTATCCTGCTTCCGCGCCACTCTTTGCACTGCCCAGGACTGTCGCTGCCGAAACAGCGTCCACCGAAACCGTTCTCGGCGCCACATACTGCATCACCGTTCCCGGCCATGCACCATGACTAAGAGCCGCCCCATCAGAGCCGGATTGACAAAGTTATTTCCGATTCCTCCGAACATCTGC
This sequence comes from uncultured Faecalimonas sp., assembly GCA_963557735.1. Taxonomy (GTDB): domain Bacteria; phylum Bacillota; class Clostridia; order Lachnospirales; family Lachnospiraceae; genus Faecalimonas. The sequence continues at coordinate 33,117 of CAUWEA010000020.1, forward strand.
TTTACCACTAAAATACTGAATACATCTGCGGCAATAAGCGTCCACACCGGAACCGTGACCGGCATGTTAAACGCCAATAAAAGCCCGGTAACTACGGCGCTGAAATCTCCTGCCGTCACCTGCTTCCCCGTAACCTTCTGCCACAGAAATTCTGTCAGCACACATGCGGATACAGAAATTCCTGCCAGATACAATGACTGTATTCCGAAAAAATAGATTGCCCCTAGAAGCGCCGGAATTAACGAAATCGTCACATGCAGCATAATGTATCTTGTCATTCTCGGCGTCCGAAGATGTGGCCCATTGATCACGCTTGTCTGGCTCATGATTGATTCACCGCCCTTTCTCTCATTCTCTGCTTCACGATATCCCTCGCCATTCTTGTCCGCACAGAAAGTTCCCGTTTGGCAGGGCAGATATAAGAACAGCATCCGCAGGCAATACACTCACTGGCATATAAGCGTTCACACAGATCATAGTCTTCTTCCAAAAATGCAAACTCAATCTGATACGGAACCAGACCTGCCGGACACACACTCTCACACCCGGCACAGCGGATACAAGGCTGTTCCTCATACGGACTGTCAGGAAGCACCAAAATTCCGGAGCTGTTCTTCGTCACATAAAAAAGTTCGCTCTCCCCATCCCAGTCAGAAGCCACACAGGCACCTGTCATCGGCCCTCCTGCAATGATCCGGTTCTTCTTTTCGGTCACGCCTCCGCAAAGCTCTATCAGCTCTTTTGCCGAAGTTCCGATCGGAACCAGATAATTGCCCGGTTCTTTTACACATCCTGCCACTGTCACGATCCTACGGATCAGCGGTGTCTTTCCGAAAAGCATATCTGCCGCCGCTTTTGCAGTTCCCACATTGGATACAATCGCGCCGATATCTGCCGGAAGTCCTCCCATCGGTACCTCTCTTCCCAGCACAGCCTGGATCAGCTGGCGCTCTCCTCCCTGCGGATACTGAGCAGGCAATACTTTTACTTCCGCCTCTTTCACCGGTTCTAAAATCTCACTGAAAATCTTTATCGCCTCCGGCTTGTTATCTTCGATACAAAGATATACTTTCGCAGCGCCGGAAGCTTTTAAGAGAAGCCGCATCCCATTTGCCACTGCGTAACTGTGTTCCAGCATTAACCGATAATCGCAGGTCAGAAACGGCTCGCACTCTGCCGCATTGATCAGAAGTGCATCAATACTTTTATCCGTCTCATATTTTTTATGTGTTGGAAATCCTGCTCCACCCATTCCGGTCAGACCGCCATCGCGAAGTCCTTCTATCACTTCTTCTTTTGTAAAACCTTCTATCTCTTCCAGCCTGCTCTCATATTCCTGCGGGCTCTGCTCCTGGATTTCTTCTCTTTTGATCGTACATGCAAGACTCTTTCTTCCCAGGGCAGCCACTTCTTCTACCCGGAGAACCTTCCCACTCACACTTGCATGCAAAGGCGCCGCCATAAACGCCTCAGGAATTCCGATCAGCTGTCCTGTTTCCACCTGATCCTGCGGTCTGACTGACAGCCGGCATTTTCCACCTGCAGACTGCTCGGACAAGATCGTCACTGTCTCAGGCCAGTATTCACGGACAGGCAGGTCCATGGTCATTGCCTTATCATAACCATCTGTGGGATGAATTCCGCCGGGGAATTTCCTCTGCTTCTTTTTCCACATACTCTGTCTTCCTCCACTATTTCATCGTTAAATAATTGACATACTCTAATAACATATCATATTCGTCCGTTTTTTACAAGATTATTTTTCTTCCATTTTTTTCTGATATTCTCCATAACTGTATCAGGGATTTTTTCGGCACATTGGCTGAAAGGAACCGACAGAAATATGACACGAAACAAAAATTCTAATTTTCCACATACGATTTTTCACATGCAAATGAGGCTGCCATCCCGCATTTCCTGCAAGGATGACAGCCTCATCTTATTGTAGTGTTTTCACAATACAATTATTTTAAGTTAACTTCAGCACCTTCTGCTTCTAATTTAGCTTTGATTTCTTCAGCTTCTGCTTTAGAAACAGCTTCTTTTACTACCTTAGGAGCTCCGTCTACAACTTCTTTAGCTTCTTTTAATCCAAGTCCTGTGATTTCAC
>CAUWEA010000021.1:0-34049 GCA_963557735.1 uncultured Faecalimonas sp.
TTTCCAGTTCTGGCACAGCGCACTCTGTAATATAGAATCTGATAGACAAGCAAGCCACAGCCAAGCCCAATCACACTTCCCCATGCTGCTCCTGCCACTCCCATCCTGGGAAATCCTGCTTTTCCATAAACAAGCACAACGTCAAAGAACAGATTGACAATGATAGACACTCCGGTAGCATATACGCTAATCTTTGTATTATAGCGATTCCGGAAATACACCGCATATTGAAACCAGATCATATTTTGTAAGACAGTGATCGATGCCGGATAAAAATAGGAAAGCAGTTCTTCCAGTCCCCTCCTGGAAACTGTATAGATGTTTCCGAAAAACCATCTGCCGCCAAGGAGACTTACCAGTACGAATCCACCTCCTATCCCCGCTGCCAATAACTTTGCTGCCGCAAATGTCTGTTCCAGTTTACCATACTCTTGCCTTCCGGACAGTTCTGCCGCAAGGATATGAAATGCCGAGGACAAGATTCCAAGCGCCCCAGTAATCGTATAGAGAATAGATGCCGCCACTCCCACAAGTGCAAAACCTTCTACAGAATAGTGCCCCACGATCGCCTCATCAAAAATTTCAAATACACTGGCAAGTGCATAATTCATCAAAATCGGGACTGCCATCCGATGAATCTGTACCATTTCTTTTTGATATTTCATTTTTATTTCTCCCTGATGATTATTTTTTTAATTCATTCTGGGAGAATCTACCTATACAGCCTATTCTCCCAATAGGCTGCGATCATCCGCCTGATGCATTCTGATCCCTCTCTTCTTTCTGTTTTCATTTTAATATTTACTTTGTTTTCTTAATAAGACTTGATTGCAGATTTTTCTCTTCCCTGCTGTCTTCCACCGCCTTGGAGACTGCCTCATTAAAGGTCGGATGTGCACGCATCGCATACATCAGCTGTCTGGAAGTCAGACCGTTGGCGATCGCTGTCGCCAGCTCCCCGATCATATCCGTTGCCCGCTGGCACATGATCTGTGCGCCAAGCAGCACATCACTGTCTGCGGCAAACAGCACTTTGATAAAACCGACTTCCTCTTTTGATAAGATCGTCTGTCCGTTGGCATCCATCCGGTACCGTCCGCAGCGCACCGGGATTCCCTTCTTTTCTGCCTCTTCTTCGGTCAGTCCGACCGTGGCGATCTCCGGATTCAGATACAGACAGTTCGGAATGATCGACATCGAGACAAACAGACAGCTTGGTACGATAGATAAGATCACGGACGGCTCCAGATTGTTCATGCGCTCCACAACATATTTTGCCTGCGCGGAAGCCACATGGGCAAGCTGAACTCCGCCGATCACATCTCCGATCGCATAGATGCCCGGGATATTGGTCATGAAAAATTCATTGACAAGCACTTTGCCGTGATCCATGCGGATCTTCAGTTCCGGCGCAAATAATTCTTCTGTATAGGGATCCCTGCCTACCGATACAAGCACGGCATCTGCCGGAAGAATCTGCTTTTTCCCATCCGACATCAAGTGACAATTCACACCATTCTCCGCTTTCTCGAACCGCTCCATCAGGCTTTTCTTATAGACCCGGATCCCACGCCCTACAAGAATCTTCTCCAACGCCTCGGCAAACTCGATATCCATCGATGGAAGCAGCCGCTCTCCCATTTCTATGACCGTTACTTCCGAGCCGAGCGCCTGAAATACTGTGGCGATCTCAAGCCCGATGACACCACCTCCCACAACAACCAGTCGGTCATAACATCTGTCATTTGCCTGCAGAAGTTCCTCGCTTGTCATCACTTCCGGCAGTTTCTCTCCCGCGATCCCAAGTTTTCTCGGCGCCGCGCCGGAGGCGATCAGGATCTTATCTGCCTCATAGACAACCGTGTCTGTGGCAGATACCGAATCTTCTCCGGTGCCTGCCCCTGCACTGTCAGAACTGTTTTTCCATATCGTCTTCGATACGTGTTTTACGACCACACGCTTGTCTTCCTGCACCTGCGCAGTTCCCTGCACAAAGGTAACACCAAGTCTTTGGAACTCTTCCTCGATCGCATTTCGCATCTCCACAACAGACTCTTCCTTATAGCGATATAATTTCTGCATGTCAAATCCGACTTCTTTTGCATACAATCCGAATTTCTCACATTCTTTCATATCCTTGTAGATCGTGGAAGCATGCAGCAGCGCCTTGGTCGGGATACATCCTCTGTTCACACAGGTTCCCCCCGCTTCTTTCTTATCCACGACAAGCACTTTCATTCCCCGTTTTGCTGCCTCAAGCGCCGCCACATATCCCCCCGGTCCGGCGCCGATAATCAGCAGATCATACTTTTCCATCCTTATTCTCCTCTCTTTCCCATACGTTACAATCCTGCTCCATCACTGTCACCGATGTCTCTCGCCTGCTCTGTACAAACGAATCTTCTACTCTGCACAAAGGAAGCATCCCTTTCTTTTACCGCGCAATCGGATCAATCTGCCAGTCGATCGGTGCCACCCCGTTTGCCTCCAGAAATGCATTTGTCTGACTAAACGGTCTGCTTCCGAAAAATCCGCGGTAGGCAGAAAGCGGACTTGGATGCGGTGCTTCCAGGATCAGATGCTTCGGATTATTTAACATCGCTTTCTTTGTCTGTGCCGGTCTTCCCCACAAGATAAATACGATCGGGCGGTCCTGCTCGTTGAGCACCCGGATCGCCGCATCGGTAAATTCCTCCCAGCCGATCCCCCGGTGAGAATTTGCCTGATGAGCGCGCACGGTCAGAACCGTATTGAGCATCAATACCCCTTGCTTCGCCCATTTTACAAGATATCCGTGATTTGGAATCTCACATCCGAGATCATCATGCAGCTCCTGGTAAATATTCACCAGCGACGGCGGAATATCCACTTCCGGTTTCACAGAAAAGCAGAGTCCATGCGCCTGCCCCACATTGTGATACGGATCCTGCCCTAAAATGACTACTTTCACTTCATTTAACGGCGTCAGATGAAATGCATTGAACACATCATCCGCCGGTGGAAAAATCTGTCTTGTCCGGTATTCCTGATTGACTGTCTCAAATAATTTCTTATAATATGGCTTCTTAAACTCTCCTTTTAACGCTTCTAACCAAGCTCCGCTAATTGCCGGCATCTTCTCTTCCTCCTGCTTTTTCCCAACTTTTCTTCTGTTCTTTGTTTTTCCTTATCCTCTTGCTATCTTTTTCCCTGTTCTTTTTTCCACGGATATCGGCTATTTCATATCTAACTCGAACCAGAATGCTACCCCATTGTCATAGTTTTCCACTCCGAATTTCTGCTGGAAGGACTCCATGATCGCCTTGACGATAGAAAGCCCGATCCCGTTTCCGCCATACTCCCGCGAGTGCGCCTTATCTACTTTGTAAAATTTATCCCAGATCCGCTCCACATCTTCCTGCGGAATCGATTTTCCGGTATTAAACACAGAAATGTGCGCTTTTTCTTCTTTTTCTGTCACTTTGATCTCAATGATCTTCTCCCCTTCCACATGGTGGATCGCGTTGCTGATATAATTTCGCAGCACTTGTTCCGTCTTAAATTCATCTGCCCACACATAGACCGGCTCTTCCATTTTTAGGTTTACCTTTGCCTCCGCCTGCTGAATTAAGATCTCACAACTTTGCAGTACCCCGCGGATCAGTCCTGACAGATCAAATCTCGTCATGGACAGTCCGTCATCGCCGGACTCCAGCTGATTTAACGTCAGCAGATTTTTCACCATCTGATTCATCTTGTTTGCCTCATCGATGATGACGTCACAGTAAAATTCCATACTCTCCGGATCATCATGGATCCCTTCTTTCAGTCCTTCTGCATATCCCTGGATCAGCGCGATCGGCGTCTTCAGTTCATGTGATACGTTTCCGATAAATTCCTTGCGGCGCTCTTCCTGCTTTTCTTTCTGCTCAATATCCTTCTGCAATTCTGAGTTTGCGGTTTTTAACTGCGAGATCGTCTGCTCCAGCTTCTCCGACATCCGGTTAAAGCTGTCTCCTAATACCCCGATCTCATTGTCGCCGCCGCTTGTGTATTTGGCATTGAAATCAAGATTTGCCATCTTCTGCGAGAGCATCGCAAGCTCCATGATCGGATCTGTAATCTTTCTGGAAAAATACCAGACAAGAATACAACTCACCCCGATCATAATACAGCCGACATACGCAAGAAACCTCGTAGAAAGCTTTGCCCCTTCCCGGATACTCTCAAGTGGTGTCCGGATCAGGAAATGGTATCCCTTGTCAAAGCTTCCCCACATTTCAATATATTCGGTCCTGCTTTTGATATCCTTCGCTTTTCGGATTTCATAGGAAGACGTCTGTTCCAGGATCTTTCCATCCTGCTTATCAAGCAGATATCCGTTTAACTGGCTGTTCAGCTCATCTTCTCCTTCTGTCATCATACTGAGTACCGGATTCCCCACGCGGTCACGCACGATAAAAGATATGTTTGCCCGCTCTGCAAGCCGCTTCATATCTTCCAGCGATTCCGCATAAAGGACGCTGCTTCCGACAGACTGGTCAAGCATATGGTACATGCTTTTTAGATCTTCCTCTTTATTTGCGACATAATAGCCTTCCATGAACCGACCATTGATCAAAAGAGCAATGATCATCGTAAATACAACGATGCCGATACTTAAGATCGCAATCTGGCGTTTGATCGAATCTCTCATCATTCCACCTCAAACTTGTAGCCCATGCCCCAGATGGTCTTGATATACTCCCCTTTGTCACCCAGCTTGTTCCGCAGCTTCTTGACATGCGTGTCAATCGTCCTCGCATCTCCGAAATAGTCATAGTTCCATACGTTATTTAAAATCTTCTCTCTGGAGAGTGCAATTCCCTGATTCTCGATAAAGTAAGATAACAGTTCAAATTCTTTGTAGCTTAAATCCACCGGAACTCCGTCGATCTTTACTTCATGGGCAGCTTTATCCACGACAATACCGCCTGCATCCACCACTTCATCCGCTGCAAATACATTCGTCCTCCTTAAAATCGCCTCCACTCTTGCGACAAGGATCTTCGGACTGAACGGTTTGGAAATATATTCATCTACGCCAAGTTCAAATCCCTGCAGTTCATCCCGCTCTTCTCCTCTTGCTGTCAGCATGATGATCGGCACTTTTGAATGCATACGCACCTCACGGCATACCTGCCAGCCATCCATCTTCGGCATCATCACATCAAGGATGATCAGTGCAATGTCATTTTGCTCATAGAAAATATCCATCGCCTCCATGCCGTCTCCTGCTTCCACAACAGCATATCCGCTCCTTTCCAGGAAATCTCTGACGAGCTTTCGCATCCTGCTCTCATCATCTACGACCAGTATTTTTAATTTATCCATCAACCATTCTCTCCTTTGTTTTTCTCCCATCATACCAGATACTTGTGTCACTTTTGTGAAAAAACAAAATGTCTCCGGGTACGATATTCATTATACTATACCCGAAGACATTCCTGATACTTTTTTCTGGCAACGATCTGCATTTGGCAATGACAGATTTTCCCGTTCTTCTCGCTGTTTTTTCACTGCTTCCTGCTACTCAACACTCTTCAGTGATTCCACCATGTTGATCTTCTTCAATTTGAAATACATCACACAGTTGACAAATATAGAGAACCCGCAGGTGAGCAGCGCGCTGTACAGAAAACTGATCCCCTTGATCGTTCTCGCAAACATCACAGTATCGATCTCAACCGTCGTAATCACAAACCGGTGAAGAATGCTTCCCAATATCACTCCGACAACCGTTCCGATCAGCGTCAGAAGAATATTTTCACGATATACATATGCAGAAACTTCGTTATCATAGAATCCAAGCACTTTGATCGTTGCGAGTTCCCGCTTCCGCTCATTGATATTGATGTTATTCAGGTTGTAAAGCACGACAAATGCTAACAGCCCTGCAGAAATGATCAGCACAACGATGACAATATCCAGACTTTCCAGCATCTCATCCATCTGTTCCTCTACATTGTAGGTGTAAGAAACATTGAGCGCCGCACGCTCGTCCAGTACGTTTTCTCCGGTTTCCTTTAACTTTTTCTCATCAAATGTTTTCATCTTAAAGTAAATATTATTTGCTTTCGGAAGCGCACCGAACGTCTCTTTGTATACCTGCGGAGATACATAGAGGTAATGCTCCATATAGTTTTCACAGATATTTGTGATCGTCAGTTCTTTCTCCTCACCATTGTCCCCTTTTACTGTGATCGTATCCCCTTTCTTTACTTCCAGCGTCTTTGCCATCTTCTCTGTGAGAATCACATCCTTCTCTCCAAGTTCAAATGTATCCTTTGTCTTTCTGTCCCGGTAGACTAAAAATTCTTTGTTTTTTTCTAAATCTTCCGGCACATACAGATACACTTCCTTCTTTGTCTTTCCTTTCTGGATATCCGTTTTCTTCAGATATCCTTCTGAAGTCTGGCTGATCTCCTTTTCCTCCTTCAGATACTGATCCAGTGATTCCTTGTCTTTTTCATCTGCGTCTGCATTTAAGATGATCATCCCATCGTATAAATTCAGTTCCTGATACTGGATCCTTCCCACATCAAAAATAGAATCCCGCAGTCCGAATCCAACGATCATCAGCGCCATACAGCCGCCGATTCCAAAGACGGTCATAAAGAACCGTTTTTTATACCGGATCAGATTCCGGATCGTTGATTTCCAGATAAAGCTCAGTCTGCTCCAGAGGAAAGGGATGCGCTCCAGAAAAACACGTTTGCCCTGCTTCGGTGCAGGCGGACGCATCAGCACTGCCGGCTGGGATGCCAGCTCTTTGTAGCAGGCAAGCAATGCAGCCGCACTTGTACAGAGGACTGCCGCCCCGGTTGCCATCGCCGCATAACCCCAGTGGTAAGGGATCACAACATCCGGCATATGCACATAGATGATCTTATATGCATTCACAATGATATATGGGAATACTTTCTCTCCGAACAGCACACCGAAAATGCTTCCCCCAATTGTTGCGATCAGTGCATAATTCAGATATTTTCCTGCGATGCTGAATTTTCCATATCCGAGCGCTTTGAGCGTTCCGATCTGCGTGCGCTGTTCCTCGACCATACGCGTCATCGTCGTCAGACTGATCAGCGCCGCTACGATAAAGAACAGAATCGGAAATACTTCTCCGATTGCCCGCATACGGTCTGCGTTATCTCCATATCCCGTATACTCTGTAAGTGCACTTCTGTCATTGACATACCAGGTGGCATCTTCTATCTCTGCAATCTTCTGTTCAGCATCTTTAATCTTATTTTCCCCGTCTTTGATCTCGGCTTCAGCTTCTTTTTTGCCATTTTCATAAGCTTCTTTTGCCTCGGCAAGCTTCTTTTCATTGACTGCGATTGCATTTTCACCCGCCGCAAGTTCTGCCTCCCCGGCGTGGATCGTTTCCCATCCGGCATCAATCTGACGCTGTCCTTCTGCCGCCTGCGCTTCCCCGGCATACAGTTCATTTTCAGCTGCTGCAAGCTGTCCGCTCACTGCATCGAGCGCAGCCTTTCCTTCCTCCAGCTTTGCCCTTGCCGCTGCAAGCTCCTGCTCTTTCTGCACAAGCATCTGCTCTGCCTGCCCGATCTGATCTGCTGCCTGCTGAAGCTGTGGCTCCAGTTGTGCGATCGTCTTCTGAAACGCTGCGATCTGTGCCTCCGTCTGTGGAATCTGTTCCTCCGGGATCATCCCGTTTTCCAACGCCGCCTGCAGCTCTGCCAGCGTATTCTTCATCTGATTTAATCCGGCCTTCCCTGCCTCGTACTCTGCCTTCTTTGCATCCAGTTCTGTGCGTCCGGCTGTGATCTGCTGCTCTCCGGCTGCGATCTGTTCCATGCCTGCCTCGTACTGACCTCTGAACTCCTCTTCTTTTGCCGCAAACTCTGCTTTTCCCTGCTCAAGCTGTTCCCATCCGGCTGCGATCTGCGCATAGGCTGCATCGACTGCCGACTGGCTCGCGAGAAGTTCATTCCTTCCTGCTTCCAGTTCCCTGCTTCCACTCTCCAGCTGTTCTTTTGCACTTTTTAACTGTGCCTCGGCATCCGCAATCTTCGCTTTTCCGTCAGAAAGTTCTTGTTCTGCCGTCTTCTTTCCATCAGAAAGTTCCGCCTTTGCCTCCGCAAGTTCTTCATTGGCGTCTTCACGGATTTCCTCCGCGCGGAGCGCTCCCTGCCGGTCTCCGATCGATTCGATCCGCTCTGCAACTTCCTCTACTTTCTGATCGTACGCCCCGGTAAATGCTGTCTCCTCTTTCGCTCCTTCTACGGACACATAACACTCTGTATATGCCTCTGTCACAAAAGATTCTTTTGGCACAGCGAGAAATCCGCTGACTTCTCCATTTCCGATCATACTGCTTCCCCGGTGAAAGGAAATGTACTCAGGACTGCTTCCTGCTCCTACGATCCGGAATGTTTCCTTCGTAAATGTATCTGTGACCGGATCCTTTGTCCCGCTGATCAGCGTGATCTCATCCCCGACCTTTAGATCTGAACCCTGGATAAAATCCTGATCGATCAGACACTCTCCGTCTTTCTCCGGCATTCTTCCTTCTTCCACGGTATACTGATTCATCGAATCCAGAATTGATGATACATGAAGGACTTTCTGATTTCCATCGCGCACAACCAACACATCCGCAGAATAGCCTGCTTCTGCCTGCGCCACCCCTTCCAGTGACTGGATCGCTTCCACATCACGCTCTGTCAGTCCAAGTGTTCCCATCACCTTCAGATCCATCAGATGATTCCGGTCAAAATAGGCATCTCCGGAATAGCGGAGATCCGGCTCAGATGCCCGGATTCCTGAGAAGAATGCGACTCCCATTGCCACGATAAAGAAAATGGACAAAAAACGGCCCATACTCTTTCGTATTTCCATATAAAAATCTTTTCTCAATGCTCGTTTCTTCATCTGTCTCCCTACCATTCAATCGTTTCTACCGGTACCGGATGTGCATTCATCTCCATACTCTCCACACGACCGTTTTTAATATGGATCACACGGTCAGCCATCGGCGCAAGCGCAGAGTTATGTGTAATGACGATCACAGTCATTCCTTTGTTTCTGCAAGTATCCTGAAGTAACTTCAAGATTGCCTTTCCGGTATTGTAATCAAGCGCTCCCGTCGGCTCATCGCACAGAAGCAGCTTTGGGTTCTTCGCAAGCGCCCGGGCGATCGACACCCTCTGCTGTTCTCCTCCCGAAAGCTGTGCCGGGAAGTTATTCAGTCTTTCTCCCAGTCCTACTTCCTCAAGTACCGTCCTGGCATCCAGCGGTTCCTTGCAGATCTGCAGCGCCAGCTCTACATTTTCCAATGCAGTCAGGTTCGGAACAAGGTTATAAAATTGGAAGACAAATCCAATGTCCTCTCTGCGGTAGCCGATCAGCTTCCGGTTCGTGTACTGTGCCACATCATTTCCATCGACGACCACTTTTCCGCTCGTTGCGGTATCCATGCCGCCGAGAATATTTAACACCGTCGTCTTTCCCGCACCACTTGGACCGACGATCACAACAAACTCGCCTTTTCCAATCTCAAAGTCAATGCCGTCCACTGCCCGGATCTCGACTTCTCCCATCTGATATATTTTTCTTACATTTTCCAGTTTTACAAAATCCTTCATGCTATGCCCCTTCTTCTTTTATGATGATCCCAAGCCGCTTTGACAGTTCCACCGCCTGAAACAGATTTACCTCCGCCCCGGCCAGTTCAGAATTGTCATCCGAAATCAGGATCCCTCCGATCTCACAAGTTGTAAAATTCATCTTTCGCAGAGAAGTCTGAAAGAAATTCGCTTCACTTAACTCCACCTGATCCCACCGGATTTCCTTACAGAAACAGTCTGATATGCTCGCCGCACGGAAACTGCTCTCTGCCGCTTCCATATATTCCAGCTTGGATCCATCCAGATTTGCATAGGAAAACATACATCCCGAAAATCTCACATGGGAGATCAGACATTCCGTCATCTTCACTCCGACTCCTTTGCAGTTTTCAAACAGACATCTCTTAAAGTAGCCGCGCCGGAAGTTTGTATTGGAAAAATCGCATCGGCGAAAGATCACATCGGAAAACTCACAGCATTCCATGTCACACGCCAGAAAACGACAATTTTCAAATACAGTCCTCCGCGCCCCGATCCGCCGGTAATTCTCCTCTTCCACAATGAGTTCACTTATCTTTATGCCGGAAACCGGAAGTTCCTCCCGAAGCCGGTCCTCTAACAGCACTTTGCCATCAGCAGCTTCTGCCAGAGGTTCCGTTTCCATCCATGGGTCCTGCCGCTTCATACGATTTCCTCCACTCATACGGTTCCCTCCAAAATAGCGCCCTCCAGTCCCTTTGTCAGCAGCTTTCCAGTAATCTCTGCCATCTCTTTCGGACTTTCGATGCAGCCCTGCTCGATCCAGTACAGCACAATTCCGATCACCCCGGATGTACAGTAGTGGAACTGTACCTGAAACGCAAATGCCTGGCGGTCGCACACATCTTCAAATGCAGTCAGATATTTCTCAAAAACTGCCTCAAGTACTTTCTGCCCGACCGAAATCCGCGTACGGTTCTCCATCATCAGCATACAGTATTCCTTTTTCTCTCTCAGATAGGAAAAAATCACCTCAAGCACAGCACTGGCATTCTCCCGCAGCTGCTGTGGGGTAAACTGCCCGGTCGCCTCTGCTGCCACGTTACACATGTGATTTTCCAGATCATCCAGAATCCCGTAAACATCTGTATAATGAATGTAAAATGTGTTTCTGTGAATTCTGGCACGCTCTGTCAGCTCCCGGATGGAAATCTCACTGATACGCTTCTCCTTCGACAGTTCCAGCAGCGCCTCTAATATTTTCGCCTTCGTCCGCTCCGTCCTGCGGTCGGTTGCTGTCTTCTCCATCTCAAACTCCTTCATCTCATTTCTGTGCATTTTCCTATGCATTTGCACAGTAAATACAGTTTTATAGTAAAATTTCATTCTGGATTTGTCAAGAAAGGAAATATGAAATTTCTATTAAAAGAGCATGGTGTTTTTGTCACACCAGATTTTCAAAAATTTCCTATAAAAATAGAGCAGGCAATCCATCACAGATAAACGTATGTAGCAATACGTTTCTTATCCGCTGGTCAGACCGCCTGCTCTGCTTTCTTCTCATTCCGTTTTCTTTCCGCACTCAGCAAAAAATGGGGATTTTTTTCTATCTAAAACTGAAATAAATTCAACCCGATCTCTTCATCATGATACCGATCGACTTTCCCATCGATCACATGGATCACCATCTCACAAGTCGCACTGATCACTGCCCGGTTTAAATGTCCTCCGAACACTTCGCCCTTTTCATTTCCCGCGCTCATATGCAGATGGCAGTAAAACTCGTCATTCATTGTGTTGATCGTCCCGGTCAGCGACACGATCTCAAAGCTTCCCCGAAATTCATTCGCCAGATATTCTTTTTCCTCTGTCTTAAATACACCGACCGTAAACTGGTCAACCGCTCCGAGCGCCTGCACACTTGCAAGCCGGATCTCCTCTTTCTGTGCGATTTCCTTTACCTGCTCAAGAATCTCCTCTCCTTGATCCATCCGTGCAATAATAGTATTTCCAAATCTTCTGTATTCCATCTCGTTGTTCTCCTCGTATTTCTATTGCTCCCGCTTTTCTGTTTCACATTCTTTTCTTGTCGTTTCCTCCGGATACACAAGGCCCCAGTGCTGTCGGATTTTTGTTATGATGTCCATCACGTCACTAGTATAGGACAGATCCATCTCATCTTTTCTCTCTGACACCTCCTGTTCCATATCTTCGATCTCGTAGAACAGTGCCTCTTCCTTTCTTCCGCAGGTAATCGTCTCTTTCCTGCCGTCTTCGGTATAAGTGATCACTGCCTGATCTGCCCTCGGATAATCATAGATTTCCATATACCCTTTCTCAAATATGGCAACCCCTCTTTTTGGTTGTTTTGCATGGAGCGTCAGTGTGACTGCCGCCATCTCGTTTGCCGGATTTGCCATCAGAATGCCCACCTGCTCGTCAACACCGCTCGGTGCAACCCTCACCTGGGACGAGATCTGATCCGGCGCCTCAGACAGAAATACCCTGGCAAATGCAAGCGCATAGACACCGATGTCCAACAGAGCTCCTCCTGCCAGTGCCGGATTAAAAAAACGGTTACTCATATCATACTCTTTATAGCTTCCAAACGATACCTGGATCATTTGCAGTTTTCCAAGCTTCCCATCGGCAGCCACTTCCCGCAGCTTTTTGTAGAGCGGCATATGATAAATGGTCATTGCCTCCGCCAGAACTACGTTCTGTTTCTCTGCAAGTTGTCCGGCTTCTTTCAGCTCCTCTGCATTTAATGTGACCGCTTTCTCACAGAGCACATGTTTTCCGGCTTTCAATGCCTCCCGCAAATATTGGATGTGCGTATTATGAGGGGTTGCAAGGTAGATAATATCTACCTGATCATCCGCAAACACATCCGTAATCTTTCCATATACCTTCTGTATTTGATATTTCTTTGCAAATGCCACTGTCCGCTCTTGATTTCTCCCTGCCACACCATAGAACATCCTCCCATGCTCTGCCAGCGCCTGCGCCATCTCATTTGCAATGGCGCCACAGCCAATCACTGCCCAACGATATTTTTCCATTGTTCTTGCGCTCCTTTCTCTGCTCTTGCTTTTTATTTTTATTTTTATTTATTTACAGATTATAGACAAGTTCCCACATCTGTCAAGAACATCCTTTTTTCCATCTGAAGTAAGCAGGAACCATCTAAAGTAGGCAAAAACCATCTAAAGTAGGCAAAAACCATCTGAAAATGAGATTTGATTCTCCGATCCTCTAAAGCCGCACAAGGACCTCTCCCCCTTCTTCCCAGTTTCCTAACCGCAGTTCTCCTTCGTGCGCGCGGATCACCTGCGTGGCTGACCACAGTCCCAGCCCATGGTGTCCGTCTGCTCTGCGGGACTTTTCTCCCCGCCACAGCCGCTCTGCCGCATGGCGCATTTCCTCCTCATCAAATCCTTTTCCTTCATCTCTCACACAGATCTGCCATCCGCTCTCTGTCATCTTCCCTTCCAGATAAACGGTTTTCCCTTTCGGCGTGTATTCCACTGCATTCAGCACAATATTAAATATCCCCCGCAGCAAACGTTCCTGCTGCATGTTCCAATATCCGCCCAGCCCATTCTCGGCGATCAGTTCTACGCCCTTTGCCTCCGCGGCAGCCAACGCATTTTCCTGCAGCTTTTCAAACCATCCCCGCAGATCTGTCGGTTCATATACCTCTTCTTTTCCGGCAGAAGCCTCCAGAAGACTTGCGACATAGCCCTTTGCCCGAACGGTTGCCTCCATAATTTTTCGAAGCAGCCTCTCGTGATCCTTCGGCAGTTCTTCCTCAAGCAGCAGCTCTGCATTTCCGCCTGCAAGCGTCAGCGGCGTCTTCAGGTCATGCGCCAGTGCGGCAATCTCTGCCTCCCGCTGCTGCTGTGCCGCCCACTGGGCAGTCAGCGCCTGATACAGCGCTTCCCGCATCTCTTCCATCGCATCCAGCGCTTCATCGTACTCACGGATTCCCGCATGGGGAACTGTAAAATCAAGTTCCTGCGCCGCCACCTTTTTGCTGACCTCCTGAAACAGTTTCAATTTTTTCCCAAGAAATTTTCCAAGCCACATCGTATGCAGAAGCAGTGACAGCAAAAGTCCTGCCCCAAGCAACAGTAATCCAAGTGTGTCCGCCGGTGGAAGCTTCCGCCGAAGTGACGGGTCGGTAAATTCCTTCCGGAAATGCCAGCGGATCACTGCGGTACTTCCATCTGCATAAGTCCGTCTGGAAAGGTGTGCGGCATACCCGGAGACATTTGAAAATTTTTCCCGGTCTTCTGCGGTTGTTCTCTCTACATTGGTCTTTAATACATTTCCTTTCGCATCATACAAAGCATATTCGCCCGGGAATCTTTCATCCGGCTCTGTAAATTTCCCGTCACTTGTTCCGAGAATCGCTTCTACCTGATGATTGATTTCGGATCCGGAATCAATGATCCCATGCTGCTCCAGGATAGTCATCCCAAATGACCAGGCCATAAAGCAAACAAGCATCGTGACAAACATTCCTGCCACAAACCGGAGCAGGATAAACGAAAGACTTACCGTATGTTTTCTTTTTGCCATTTATACCCCATCCCCCAGACTGTCTCAATCGGATTTTTTCCACATTTCTTCAATTTCGCGCGGATATTTTTAATATGTTCTGCGATCGTCCCCGGATCTCCCTCCGCGTCAAATCCAAAGACCGCCTCATACAGCTGTTCTTTGGAAAACACCTGCCCGGCATGCAGCGCCAGATGTTCACAGATCTCATATTCTCCTTTTGTAAATGGAAGGATCTGCTCCCCGACCGCGGCTTCTTTTGCCTGCATGTCAAAACGTACCCCACTGCGCGTCATCGCCCGCACCGGCTGCCTTCCTTCCCTCCGCAAGTGTGCATTGACCCGCGCCCGCAATTCTGCGATGCTGAATGGCTTTTTGATGTAATCATCCCCTCCAATTCCAAGTCCCTGCACAAGCGCCGCATCCTCGGTCTTTGCTGTCAGAAACAAGATTGGACAGTCCACTTCCGCCCGGATCCTGCCACAGAGGGAAAATCCATCCTCCCCGGGCATCATCACATCCAGCAAAAGCAAATCATATATCCTGCATCGCTCTGCGGATACCTTCTCTCCAACATCTTCTATATCGACCTGATGCCCATCCCGTTCCAGCGCCAGCTTCACCAGCTCCAGCATCTCTTTCTCATCATCCACTGCCAGTATTTTTGCCATTTCTTTTCCTCTTTTCATATCTTCTACAGTATTTTAAGTTTCAGATACCCTGCGGTGTTTCAGAAACAGATCCCTTCGTATACACCGTTATTCCATCCCCTCTTGCAGACTCTGACTATGCTCCTCTTTCTCTCACCGCATCTCATCTGTCTTGAAACGGAAGCACTGCCGCAAGCAGTCCATACACAAGGATTCCATTTGGAAACAACAGACACAATCCAAAGCAGAGAAGTCTCACACTTTTTGAAGTCAGCCCCAGGTAGTCTGCAATTCCTCCGCAGACTCCGGCAATCTTCTTGTCTGCTCTGCTTTTTCCGAACCGCTTTTCTTTATTTCGTTCCATTCTTTTTCTCTCCTCTCATCATATCACATTTCTTTCGCATCCAAAAGATACCCAGGCATCCGCACAGCAGCAAAACTGCGGCGCTGATCACTCTGCTCTCCGCCGATGCAATCTGATATCCGGACACATTGAACACTGCCGTGACCGGATACAAATCTTTCACGCGATCCGCCATCCCCGCAAATAATCCAAATACCGAATAGATTTCTGTAAAAAGGAAGACCGACCAGCAGTTTTTCTGCTTTCCTGCCGCAAATGCAATGATCGGAAATACTGCAAAGAATACGCCGATCCCGCCAAGAAAATATTCTTTCCATAACGTGAACACGAATGGCGCCGACAGATCTGCCATATGCATTGCCGCCTCTGTCAAAAAGGTCATTCCAAAACATAGCATGGAAAGCCCGATGCTAAAAAGCAGTGTTAGGATCATTTTCACCCGCAGCAGATCCATTTCCTGCAGCGGTATCAGACGCAGTGATTTCATCGTATCCTCTTCCTGCTCTCTCTCACTGAGATAGCTCCCGAACAGAGCCGTCATCCCCGGAAGCACAAAAAAGAATGCCCACGGCTGCACCTCATCCATGTACCACCCTGCATTTTCAAGATACCGCCTCCCATCTTGCATCACCTTCATCCCATAGTGCACCTCCGGTCCGCGATACACCTCCATCCCGCCTGCAAGTACGATCCCAGCTGTCAGAAACGCGGCTGCCACCGCGATCCATATCATTTTTAACCGGCGAAGCTTTCTGCACTCCGCCCAAAATAAATTTTTCCAGTTCATCGTTCTCTCTCCCTATTTTTTTCTGGACAACTGATTGTTTGCAATCCCAAAGGAAATCATATCCCACACTGCGATGCACAGAAACGCCTTTCCCACATGGATCTCCTGCGTCACGATCAGCCCCGGAATGTCTTTGTTCCGCATGATGACAGCTCCCATACTTGTGATCGGATGCAGGTACATATTGACCGGCATCAGGAAAAATCCTGCCAGCGCATACACAACGGTCATACAGACGGGCAGTACATAGCTGCTCTGTACCATTGCCAGCGCTAACACCGGCAGCATCGCAAATGCAAGCAGAACCCCGATCTCCATACATTTTTCAAACAAGTATGCCACATCTTCCAGCCGGAACGGTACAAATCCTGGAAGCACACTGCCAAGAACAGATGCCACTGCTGCCAGCATCATAAATCCGACCGACAAAAATAATACCATGCAAAATTTGCTGATAAAGTAACATTCTTCCCTTACCGGCACAAGCCAGATCTGTCTCACAATCTGCAGTCGTTTCTCCTCATACACAATCATCACTGCAAAAATCCCGAGGATCACCGGGAGGATGATCCATGTCGTATATCCAAATGCTGACCATTTATAAAATTGCGCCGGTTCCACCTCTGTCTGCCCCAGATATCCAAAATAGCAGACCGACAATACCGGCATGAGAAATGCAGCAAAAAACATCATCCATACACGCTTTCTCCGCCTTAATTTGTAAAATTCTGTCTGGATCAGTCTAAGCAATGCCAACACCTCCCGTCACCTTTCTAAAATATGCCTCCAGTGTCTCTTTACCATCTCTCAACTCTTTCATACTTCTCTGCGCAAGCAGCACTCCATGATCCATAATTCCAACGCGATCTGCCACCAGTTCGATTTCTGAAAGAATATGACTGGAAATCAGTATCGTCTTCCCCTGCTCTCTGCTGAGTTTTATGAGAAATTCCCTCATTTCCGCAATCCCGATCGGATCCAGCCCATTCATCGGCTCATCCAGAATAAGCAGCTTTGGGTCATGCAAAATTGCATTGGCAATGCCAAGCCGCTGTTTCATCCCAAGTGAATAGTTTCCAAAAAGCTTTTTGTCCCGGTAAGGAAGCCCGACCACCGCGAGCGCCCGCCTGACTGTCTGATCTCCTTTCATTCCTCTCAGTCTCGCAAAAATCTCAAGATTTTCTGTCCCGGTCAGATTCGGATAAAACCCCGGCGCCTCAATCATCGCACCGATCTGTGGGTAAATCTGCTTTTCCTGCCCTCGCAAGCCCCTCCCAAACACTTCCACCTTACCCGAAGTCTCCGGCGTAAGTCCGAGGATCACCTTCATCAAGGTCGTCTTCCCTGCTCCGTTTCTCCCAAGCAGTCCGTAAATCTCCCCCTTTCTGACATGAAGATCCACTTCCTTTACAACAGCCTGATCTCCATAACACTTTGTCAACTTCTGCGTTTCTATCACAAACTCTTTCATGCTCCTCACCTTTCTCCATTTATTTATAAAAATCATAACGGAGAAATTTAAAGATTTTATAAAGCTGTGATATTTTTTTCAGTGATATTTTTCAGCAATATTATTTTCCAATGTGATATGAACTTCCAATATGTTCTCTAAAAGAATTACGGATACTGACTTCAAGTTCTCTCTCCCCGGCGAATACTCTTTATAGGAACTTCGCCTGCAAGATTCCTGACAGACTCTGGTACACGTGGAAAAAGGACTGTTTTATTCACATAAAAAGGATATGTTATCCGGCATAGGACTTTTCTATTTCATTTCCTATCCGAAAGTAACATATCCTTTTTTTCATCATGAAAACAGCAACCCTGACTTCTATATGATTTTTCTATTCGATCATCTCTGTCAGGAACATTTTATTCTCTCAACTATATTTACTTTTTCGACTTTTCCACTACGATCAGCGGAACGGTCATCTCTTCCTTTGTCAGCCCCGCATGCACCCCAATGATTGCCTCTTTCTCCTCATCTGTATCAAACAGATTCAGTTCTCCGACTGCGACAGCAAAATAATCACCGATCGCCTCCTGAAATCTCGGATGATATGCACCTTCTCCAAATAGCTGGCTCTCTGTAATCTCTTTTCTGGAAAACAGTAAAAACTCCTTTTCAAAATTTTCCTTAAAAATCTCAAGAAAACGTTCTTCCATCCCTTCCTTCAAATGAAACGAAAGCGCCCGCGGTTCCACTGCCGGAAGACATTTCAGACAATCCATCAGTTCCGGATATGCTTCCATCGATACATTTCTTCCATTGATATGACCGTGATCTGCCGTCACAAGCAGAAGTGTATCCGAAAGTTCTCCACTTAACCGTTCCAGTGCAAGGTCGATCTTCTCCAGCCATTCTCCGGCTTCTCTGCAAGTACAGCCTCCTTCGTGCATCACATGGTCCGGTTCCGGCCAGTATGCATACAGATAATTCTTCTCGTCTCTTTCGCATAAAGTCTTCACACCGCTCACCAGTTCCTCAAAGGTATCTACGTGATAGTTTCCAAACGGTGACACTTCATATGCCTTCGTCTCACAGACATGCATGATCTGGCTTCCCACTTTTTCATACGGCATCATCCTGGAAGCCAGCAATTCCCCCTCGATCACCCCGCCATTCCCGGTCGTATTGAGAAATACATTTACCTTATCCTGGATCTCCGGAAAATACATGCTCCACCCGAGCCATCCATGTTCTGCCGGCGCAAGTCCACTCTCCAGTGTTGTTGTGGTGGCAACTGTCGTTGGCGGAAATACACTGGAGATTTCTCTTTGGAAATGCCTGCGCAGGAAACTGTCCTCCGGCAGAAATCTCTCAAGGACACTGACACCCATCCCATCCAGTACAAGAAGCACCACATGTCGGTAATCCTTTTTCAGAATCTCATCCACTGCCGGAAGCGTACGATAACGATGCGGCGCACCATAATTGTTCAAAATCGAATTGACTACGTTTAAAATACTGTTTTGGTAATCCGGTTTTTGTACCTGCATAGTTACATCTCTCTTCCCACTACCTTCGCGATCATTCTGCCTTTTTCGATGACTTGTTTAAATTTCTCCGGCTTTAATGACTGTGCCCCGTCGCTCCATGCTGCCTCCGGATTGTTATGCACTTCAACGATCAGACCGTCTGCTCCTGCTGCGATCGCTGCAAGGCTCATAGACTCGATCCACTTCCAGTTTCCGGTTGCATGAGACGGATCGATGATGATCGGCAGATGCGTCTTCTCTTTGATGATCGGCACTACACTAAGATCCAGCGTGTTTCTCGTATATTTTTCAAACGTACGGATCCCGCGCTCACAGAGGATTACATTTTCATTTCCTCCTGCCATAATATATTCTGCCGACATGATCCACTCCTCGATCGTATTGGAAAGTCCTCTCTTTAATAAGATCGGCTTGTTGATCTTTCCCACTGCCTTTAAAAGGGAGAAATTCTGCATATTTCTCGCCCCGATCTGGATCAGATCCACATGCTCGACAAACTCTTCAATATGCTCTGCATCCATCAGCTCGCTGACGATCGGAAGCCCGGTCTGTCTTCTCGCTTCCACCATATCCTCAATCCCTTTTGTCTCCAGTCCCTGAAATGCATATGGGGACGTACGAGGTTTGTATGCGCCGCCTCGCAGCATGTCTGCTCCTGCTTCTTTTACTTCTTTCGCAATCTCGCAGATCTGTTCTCTGCTCTCCACGGAACATGGACCTCCGATGACAACGATCTTCTCCTGACCGCCGATCTTCACCCCCGCTACGTCCACAACGGTGTCCTCCGGATGGAACATCCGGTTTGCTTTCTTATAAGGCGCTGCGATTCTTGTCACCTCAGAGACAAGCGGATTTGCCTGGATGATTTTCTCATCCAAACTCGTAGTGTCTCCGATCAATCCTAAAATATGATAATCTGTTCCCTGGGAATCGTTGACCTGAAATCCTCTCTCCTCAAATGCGTGGACCAGTTTTTGTACTTCTTCCTCCGGAATTCCTTTTTTCACTGTAATGATCATACTGTTTTCTCCTTCTCTCTGCCCTTTGCAGCTCTAAATTCTTTCTGCACAGCTTTCCTGACTTGTTTCTGCTTTCTGCACAGCTTTTCCTCTGACTGCTTCTTTCTTTACGTTCCTGATATTAAATATCTCTTCCGATCACCTGGGCGATAACTCTTCCTTTTTCAATCATCGTCCTGAATTTTTCCGGCTTCAGCGACTGTGCCCCGTCACTCCATGCTTTCTCCGGATTATTATGCACCTCCACGATCAGACCGTCTGCACCTGCCGCAATCGCCGCAAGGCTCATGGATTCTACAAGATCCCAGTCGCCGGTTGCGTGCGATGGATCGATAATGATCGGCAGATGACTCTTTTTCTTAATGATCGGGACTACACTGAGATCCAGTGTATTTCTCGTATATTTTTCAAATGTACGGATTCCGCGCTCGCAGAGGATCACATTCTCATTTCCTCCGGACATAATATATTCGGCAGACATCAGCCATTCCTCGATCGTGTTGGAAAGCCCTCTCTTTAATAAGATTGGTTTGTTAATTTTTCCGAGCGCTTTGAGCAGATCAAAATTTTGCATATTTCTGGCGCCGACCTGGATCAGATCCACATACTCTACAAATTCATCGATTTTATCTGCGCTCATAATCTCAGACACAATCGGCAGTCCCGTCCGCTTTCTCGCTTCCACCATGTCTAAAATTCCTTCCGTTCCAAGCCCCTGAAATGCATATGGCGATGTCCGCGGCTTATATGCTCCGCCTCTTAACATACATCCTCCTGCTTTCTTTACCTCTTCGGCAATCTCACAGATCTGTTCCTTTCCTTCGACGGAACAAGGACCGCCGATGACAACAACATTTTCTTTTCCTCCGATTTTGATTCCCGCCACATCGATCACACTGTCCTCTGGGTGAAATAACCGGTTGACCTTCTTATACGGAGCTGCAATCCTTGTCACATCCTCGATCCACGGATTGGCACGCACCATCTTCTCATCTACGACTGTCGTATCTCCGACAACTCCGAATACGTTATAGTTTGTTCCGAGAATCGTGTTGACTTCCAGCCCCTTCTCCTCAAATCCTTGTACAATCTTCTCCACCTCTTCCTGGGGAGCTCCTTTTTTACATGTAATAATCATTTTCTTCTTTCCTCGTCCTATAAATTATTTTCTTTCTCTCTATACTTTATCTCTATATTTCCTTTGTCTATATATCTATATATGTAAGGCATCTGTCCATCCGCCACTTGCAGATCAATCTTCAAGTTTTTCTTTCAATGCCTCGATCGCCATCCGGTAACCTGTGATTCCCTGCCCGGTGATCGTATGGAAACATGCCTGCCCCGCATAGGAAATCTGCCGGAATGCTTCCCTTTCCTCCACTTTGGAAATATGTACTTCCACACACGGGATCTGCACCGCTTTGAGCGCATCTAAAATGGCGATACTTGTATGTGTATATGCCGCCGGATTGATCACGATCCCGTCGATCGTTCCATACGCCTGCTGGATCTTGTCAACGATTGCGCCTTCATGATTGCTCTGAAAACACTCAATCTCTATCCCATAGTCTTCCCCAGTTTTCCTGCATAGTTCCAGAAGTGCTTCGTAATTCTCTTTTCCATAAATTCCAGGCTCCCGGATTCCAAGCATGTTAATGTTCGGTCCGTTTATGATCAAAAATTTCATCATATCCCTCCTTCACTTTCTGTACAGCCAGTTTAAATATTGTATTATTTTGGATTTCAACATCACTGTACTTCTGATAAAGCGGCATTCGCTCTCGCTCCATCTCCCTTAATTTTCCCCTGCTTGTACTGAGCGGTCTGTCTCCGCCGACCGATAATGCGTTCACATTTCGCCGGATATGGAATACAATCCCATTTTGCCGGAGGTTTTCCATATTTTCAGGATGTTTGATAATTCCCCCGCCGCAGGAGATTACCTGCCCATGTTCTTTTGCAATTCTGGCACAGACTTCCTTTTCGATTTGCCGGAACCGCTCCTCGCCATATTTCTCAAAAATCTCAGGAATCGTCATCTTCGCTTCCTTCTCGATTTCCTTATCCAAATCTACAAATTTCTTTCCGATTTCTTTCGCTGTCTTCTTACCGATCGTCGATTTTCCGCATCCCGGCATCCCGATCAGGACAAGGTTCATCATATCCTTCTTCATTTCTGCAACAATCCGGTCTGTCTCACTGTCTGCAATCTCCGTATCCAGAAAAAACTCCACTGCATATTTTGCCTGCGCCACAAGCATTTCCAGCCCATTGACTGCCCGAAGCCCCATCGCCTCTGCCTGCTGACAGATCCTCGTTTTCAGCGGATTGTAGATGACATCGACAACCGCCTCCACATTCGGAAATTTCTTCAGATCGATCAGGCACTCCTCATTGTTCGGATACATCCCGACACTGGTCGCATTGACGAATACCTGGATTTCCTGATATTTCTCCAGATCCTCATAAGAGATCACCGGAGCCGTCTTATTTCTGCCCGCGATATAAATCTTCTCCGCTCCCATGTCATGCAGAACTGCCTCCGCAGTCTTACTTGTCCCCCCGGTGCCGAGAATACAGCAGACTTTTCCACAAATCTCTACCCCATTGTGTTGAATCATCTGTTTCAGTCCTGCAAAATCCGTGTTCGTCGCATATAATTTTCCATCCCGGTTCACAATCGTATTGACTGCGTGGATCGCGCTGGCTTTCTCATCGATCACATCACAGTACTGCATCACTTTTTCCTTATAAGGAATTGTCACATTGACCGCATCAAACTCTTTCTTTCTGAAAAACTCATGAAACTCCTCCTCGGTCAGAGGAATCAGATCATATGTATAATCTGCAAGTTTCTCATGGATCGGCTTTGAAAAACTATGTCCAAGTTTTCCCCCGACAAGTCCTGCTCTCATCCGGGTCACCTCCTCTGTATTTTTATCAGCAAAATTTTCTCATATCTTCGATCTTCATATCGATCAGTTCCGCCTTTCCAAGTTCACGAACCTGTACAATCGTAATCCGATCTCCAGTTGCCTTCTTATCTTTCTTAATAAAATCAATGACTTCCTGGATCTCATACGGAGCATCCAGCGGAATCTCCATCTTCTTCAGTATCATTTTCAACCGTTCTTTTAACCGGTCATCTTCCAGAATCTTCATCATCCCCATCGCCACACATTCGCCGTGGTAATAGTCATGTAAATGGTAAATACTCTCGATCGCATGGCCAATCGTATGCCCGAAATTCAATATCTTTCTGAGATTCTGTTCCTTCTCATCCTGCTCTACCACATGCTTCTTCACGATCAGCGAACGAGTGATAATCTCCTCAAGAGCCTGATCGATGTCTTCTTCCTCAAACAGTCGGAAAATCTCCGAATCTGCGATCATTCCCGCCTTGACCGCCTCCACAAGTCCATTGTAATAATGACGCTTCGGCAATGTCTGAAGTGTATTCAAGTCGATCAGTACTACCTCCGGATGATAAAAAGTCCCAATCACATTTTTCACTTCTCCGAGATTGAGTGCAACCTTCCCTCCGATACTGGAATCAATCTGTGACAAAGTCGTTGTCGGGATCGAAGCAAACTTCATACCGCGCTTAAAAGTCGACGCCACAAACCCACTGAGATCTCCGATCACACCTCCCCCGAGAGCAAGAATCCGGTCCTTTCTGGAGAAATTCAGCTGCAGCAGTTCCTCACAGATCTGCTGATAGACCGGGAAGCTTTTTGCCCCCTCGCCGTGTCTGCATACATGCAGATACCCTTGCGGACACTGTGCAAGAACCTGCTTCCGATATCGTTCCGGTACTCCGTCATCGGTAATGATCATTACCTTACAGTTTACATCGATATAATCTGCCAGATGCAGCATGGCATCTCTTTCTATGATAATACGGCTTTTCTGTTCTGCCAGATTTACTGCTAATTCCATCTGTCCTCTCCTCCCACTTTCCCTATTTAAAGTAAAAAAGTATCTGCCTATTCTTATAAAATAAGTTCTTCATGCACCCAAAAGAAACAACTCGAATGTTCAGGGTTGAAAGATACTTATCTATAAAAATAAAAGACAGATACTAAATAGTTCATTCTCATTATTAATCACTCCAAGTAGTTTGATTTTATTACTTTTTCAATGAGAACGCAAGTATATTATGAAATTTTTCTAAAGTTTTTGCATACAGTTTTCAAGATATTTTTTGATCACAACGTTCTTCTACGGATGGCAGGTACCGCATGGAGAATATCCTTTCTCGATCACTTCTTCTCTCTTTCCGGTATAAATCTCTTTATTCTTCTCCTTCATCGATTTGACACCGGAGCAGGATTCCTTGTGAAACTTCTTACTGTTCGTATTTAATATGTAAGTCTGCTCACCCACAGATTCTGAACTGTCCTTATCAGAGGAACTTCCCGAAGCAGTGTCTCCTACTTTGTCAGGATTTTGGGAAGCCGGCACAAGTTCTTCTGCCTCCTGGCTTTCCCCGGTCCGGTAATCGATCTCCACTCCCGGCTGTACATTATATACATAGACATTGAAAGAAAGATCTGCCCCCTTATCTTCCACCGATTCTGCCTCCATCTGCACCCCCGATGCTACGAGATTTTCCCCTTCAAATACCGGTGTCACACGGTACATCACATGATTTCCGGTTTCCTTGATATAGTCTGCGACCATATTTTCAAATGGAAGCATCCCTTCCGTGTTCATATATCTCGTTCCGGTGATCAGATTTTCCTCATTGGCATTCTCGGCAGTCAGCTGATAACCGATTAGATGGCAGCGGTTATACAGATATTTTCCTTCTACCGTATCGTATTTTACGGTATGCCACCCCGTCGGTTTGACCTGCCCGATATTTCCGCGCTTCTCCGTCGGCATCAGTTCTTCCCCGATACTTGCCTCCGCAGTGCCGCAGCGCCCAAGCTCATCCAAAGTTCCGTACGTCTCATATGCCTCCGGCTGCAATTCCTCTTCCGTAAAATCCGGCTCATTGTCATCGATCACAACATACGGTTCCCCGTCATATTCCGGAATGGTCTCCATCGAAATGTCAGACTGCTGCGTTCCCGATACCGGAACCGTCTCCTGCTGCTCATTAACTGCCTTGTTATCCTGCTCAGCAGTATCCGCCTTCCCTGCACATGCCGACGTAAAAAGCAGCGAACATGCAGTCACTACGCTGAGCAAAAAATACTTTCCATTTTGTTTCCATTGTTTCATTCTATTTTCCTCCTACTGTTCTTTCCCTTATTTTATATAAACTTCCTTTGTAATCTTCTCGTGAGAATATCCCTGAAATTCCACACATTCTGCCATCTTCCAACCGGAAAGATCCATCGCAAACCTTACCTCCGCCGGATAGTTCCGGTTCCACCGGTATAATACTACCGTCTGTATTTCCCGTTCATATTCCAGGATCGGCACGTTTTCTACGAAGCAATAATCCTCCCTGCCCGCTCTTTCCAGAAATGTTTCTGATACAGAAATATCATCCAAATACCTTTCAAACAGTCCCGCTGAATACCTGTTCATCCAAAGCTTTGTTTGCCTGCCAGTTTCCACTTCTTTTAAAACCATCTGGATGATATCCGCTGTCACCGTCCGGTCGCTGCTGACTCGTCGGTTATTAAATGACATTGCACCGTTATCCCCCACGCATACGATTATTTTCAAAGCTTTCCACTTCCTTCCAAATACTTCAGATATTGCTCAAACGCTTCCCGCTTTTTCAGCCTTCTCCGCATCTTTTTCCTTTCACTGCCAAAATCCTCCACCGCCGCAAACAACCATCTGAGAAATACTGCCATCCCGATTCCTCCAACAATGAGACTTGTCCCCAAAAGGAACGATTCTGAGACAGCAATTCCGATACAGCCTATGCACCATACCAGTAACCCTGCTGTCGTGCATGGATGTCTCTGACCAACATACAGCAAAGTCAGAAAGATCACTTTTAAATAAAGAATTATTTTTTCGTTTCTCTGATCCATCCCAACACTCCTCATCTGCGGCTTATTGTAGAATAATTCTACTTCCACAATCCACCAGTTCTTATTCTTGTCTCTATCTTCTGCCAAAATCTTTCAAACTTTTTCAGCGCAAAATGCTATGTAACAAAATCGAATTTTCCTATTATATAAAATAAAAAACCCCAGCATACACTGAGGTTTTAAATGGACCTGAGGGGAGTTGAACCCCTGTCCGAAAGCCCGTCCATTGCGGCATCTCCCATTACAGTCATTATTTTGACATTCCCTCCATGAATCGCCTAATGACAGGCTCTTCACTTTAGTAGCTTCATAAATTCTTCCATTCCCTCAAAGCTTTGGAAACGAAGTGCCTCACCTCTTTGAAGCCGGTGACTTAAGCAGTGAGTGACTTAAGGCCGACTGCTGCAACTAGGCAGCGTACGCTAAATTTTCGTCTGCGTTTATATTTAAATACGGATTGATGCGCGGTCCCGCCCCGCGAATGGCTTCCCCAACTTCAGAACCCCCGTCGAAACCAGTACAAGCCCTGATTATGACTTCTCTGTCTGGTATGACTGCAAACGATTCGTGTCATTATTATATTCCATCTATAACAGAAATGTCAAGGATATTTTCTACATCATATACATGATATCTTGCATGATATCTTGCAGGCGTTACTGTGGACTCTTTGCTGTGCTCTCTCTTACAACCAGTCTTGGCTGAAATGTAATACACTTCTGCGAATTCACTCCGCTGTCTATCTCACTGATCAGCTGCTGAACAGCCTCCACACCCATATCATAGACCGGCTGACTGACCGTTGTCAGCGGAACATCTAAAATCTCTGAAAAGAAAATATCATCATAGCCAACCAGCGAAATTTCTTCCGGTACAGATATTTTATGCTTTTTCAGACAATTATATACCCCATATGCAGACATATCATTAAATGCAAATACCGCCGTCACTTTTTTCGGAATGGAGAGAAAATATTCCATCGCTGCCATACCGCTTTTTCTATCATAGTTTCCTTCGTAAATCAAATCTGAATCAAACTCTACGCCATACGCATCCAGCGCTTCTTTATATCCCCGAAGACGATATTTAGAATCTTCCAGTTCCAGCGGGCCTGCCACGCATCCGATCATTCTATGTCCCAGTTCTAACAGATGTTTTGTTGCAGCATATCCTCCGCTTCTGTGATTGACAATGACAGAGCAGCAGTCAGCTTCCTCTAAAAAGCGGTCAATCATAACAAATGGTACTTTCAGCTTTTCCATCAGTCTCACACTTTCCAGCGCTTTTCTCTTATCACTGTCCAGCGACATGCAGAACAAAATTCCGTCTACCCCTTTATCTGCCAGCACCTGAATATATTCCAGATCCCGCTTATGCATATCGTTTGTGTTGCATAAAATCAGATTCCAGCCATTTCTGCGGCATTCATCCTCCACTCCTTTGGCAAGATTAGAAAAAAACACGTTGCTGACATCAGAAATCACCAGTCCAATTGTCTTTGTCCGCTTCTTTACCAGTCCGACTGCAAGCTGATTCGGCCTGTAATTCAATTTTTCTACTGCTTCCAAAACAGTATCCTTTGTCTGTTTTGAAATTTTATCTGCTTTTCCGTTTAAGACCAGTGAAATCGTTGTCACGGAAAATCCCGTATAATTTGCAATATCTTTAATTGTAGTTCTCACTATACTTCTTCTCCATTATCCTTTATTTCTCCACAAGCACGCTTGCACCACACTTTCGCTGTCTCTTCCTCTATGCATTCTGGAACCTCTGTATTCCTTCCTATTATACATGATTTTTCCTAATTTTGGTAGTTTATGGAAAATATTTCACCTAGTATTTCAATATATTTCTCATACTTTTCAATCTCCACAAACTCGTTTGGCTTATGCGCTAACTTAGGCTCCCCTGGTCCAAAAAGCAACACTGGGATTTCAGTTTCTTTTTTTGTTAAAATCGAAGCATCTGTAAAATAATTAATACCTGTTTCTTCTGTCTCCGCGCCATTCTGTTTAAGATATGCTTTGAATGCTTTGAGCCATCTTTCTTCCTCTGCTATTTCAATCGCCCTGCGTGCATTTTTGATTCGTACTTCAAATTTTACTTCCCCATTCGTCTCTTCTGCTTCTTCCCGGCATATTTTTTTAATTTTCTTTTCTATATCTTCAGCAGAAATTCCCGGTACAATCCGAATGTCCAGCAAGATCTCTGCGAAATCCGGCGTCATATTCGGTGCAATACCTCCTTGTATCATCGTTACCTGTGCCGTTGCCGTACCAAGCACCCGGTGTTCATACTCTGTCACCCATCGTTTTATCCTGCCTACGACTTTCATCCCATACTCAACCGCATTATAACCTTCCTCCGGATAAGCACCGTGACTTGTTTTCCCGCTTATATTCAGCTGTGTCCATACACACCCTTTCTGTGCCACTCCCAGTTTGCATCCGGTAGGTTCCCCGATCAGTAAAAGTGAACTGGAAGACAAATCCATTTTTTCTAATATTTTTTCCGCTCCCAGACCGCCTTTTTCTTCATCGCAGGTTCCCAAAAATAAAATTGTCTGCTCCGGCTTCTGTCCGCTTTCTCCAATTTTCCCGAGAAGATACACCATCGCTGCCAGTCCGCTCTTCATATCACTGGCTCCCCGTGCATAAATTCTTCCGTTCTTCTCCACCGGAAAAGAAGGATTCGTATTCCACTCTTCCAGATTCCCATATGGAACTGTATCGAGATGTCCGTTCCATACAATAGTTTCTGAAGACTTTCCCTCCAGTCTTGCGATAATATTGGCATGTGTCTCATCTATTTTCTGCACAGAAGCATCTATATTTTTCTCTTTTAAATAATTCCCAATAAATTCTGCAACAGCTCCCTCATCATCTACTCCATTTACACTCGGAATTGCAAGAATCTCCTTTAACAAAGAAATACTTTCTTTGTTCTTTTCTTTCAGACTATCTCTTATCACTTTCAGACACCTTTCCTATCTTCATTTTATAAAAATGCTGCTAAGTCAGTGTTCCCTGGCCTCAACAGCATTTTAATCTCATCGGCATCCTGCCTGTTCATTTTCTACTATTTTCTTACAAGCCAGTCCACAATCCCTTTCCAGATTTTATCGTATTCATTCCATTCACAAAATTCCGGCGGCGCCCAGTGTGGCGCGCAGTCTGTTGTGAAAACAGCGCTTTTTCCTTTCCCATAAGTTCCAAATGCAATAAACGGATCTCCATCTACCAAAGCAACTACATCCGCTTCTTCTTTTGCCACCGTCCGGTTATATCCAAGCACTTCCGGCCATTTTCCCTGGATTTCTTTTAATGCCTCATGTTCTCTGACTGTCACCGGCCGCACTCCATCACAATGTTCCATTCTGTCATCTACTGTGAGCACCTCTACCGGAAGTACCTCCTGAACCGCCGTGTCATGCCATTTCCCCTTCGCATCAACTCCAGAAAAAGTGAGATATCCACCGATCATCAACAAAGAACCTCCTTCCAGCACATAGTCCCGGATTACCTTTGTCCGGTCCGGCTTCTTTATACTCTTTGTAAATGTTTCCGCCGGGAGTAATAAAGTATTGGCTCCTATATCCGATAAAATCACACAATCATATTCTTTTAACGCTTCTACTGTATATGGAAATTCTTCTGCTGCAATATGATTCGGAAGAAATACTACTTCATATCCTGCTTTTTCCAGTGCTTTTTTCAGCCATTTTTCACCAGTTTCATAAGTGGATGTATAAAAACTGTCAAAGCCTTTGACATGCGTTGTATAACTCATCCATGATTCCCCTGCTAATAATACTTTTTTACTCATTGTTTTGCCTCCTCATCTACCTGATTTTCTGAAGGGAACTATCCCCGACTCCTGTTTTTTCTAAAATTCCAAATTTACTTACCCATCGTCCTGCATTCCCAAAAGACCGAAGGATTCTGCCTTCAAATCCAACGATTTGACCATTTACAATTACATAAGCTGCCTTCGCATTTGCGGGATCAACAACTGTAATATTGGCAAATGCTCCCTTCCCCAGATGTCCCATCCTTTTCCACACACTGCACTTCAATTTTTCTGAAAGATACTGTGCCGGATTGCATGTCATCGAAGCTACCGCTTTTTCCAAAGAGAGAACTCCGTTTTCTGCCAGTTCTAAAATACATGGGATATTGTCACCCGTATCCCCAAATCCTTTCATTGTTGACTGGTGCTGACCATCTGACACCAGAATTTTTACAATTCCCTCTGAGAGAGCATTGAGCGCCATCTCCCTTGCTTTCTCAGACATGCGCAGTCCCTCTCTGCTTCCACCATTTTTCCGAAGCATCGTTGTCACGAATTCTGCTGTAATGTTTTTCTTTCTGCATAATTCAATTACCGACTGCATTCCATCTTCTGCATTTCCGTGACTGCCTGTTCCTGCTGCATTGGCATGTCCTAAATGTAACTTTCTTCCTTTCGACAATTCATACATCCGCCAACTATGTTCCGGATCCTGCGTATGTGACATATAAATAAGATTCGCCTTCTGCGTAATATCAAATATTTTATCAATATCTTCATCTTTCATAATAAAATGTCCCATATGATCTTTGATTCCGATAATAAAAGGAGCCATCTGATTTGTAAAAACATTCCTGCTTAGTTTCTGTTCAAGCAGTTCTTTAGCAGCTTTCCCCTGAAACAAGTCGATCAGTTCTTCCTCATTCATGGAAGTTCCCAGTATATTTGCCGCTCCTAAATAAACTCCGGCATTGAGTGGAAGTCCACGATCAATCTCCGCTCCCAGTAATGCCGGTGCCATAAAGGAATTTCCCGCTCCCGGTGATATTCCCGCCGTCACCCCATCCTGAACCGCGCAGACGATTGAATTTGTGCTGACATCAAAAAGATCTCCCAGATGTAAATGACTGTCAATAAGCCCCGGCCAGATCTGAAGACCTTCGCACTCCAGAACCCGGTCTCCTTTTTCTATGTAAACATTCTTTTCAATAGAAAAAATCGTATCTCCTTCCACAACAATATCAAACTGGTCTTTTCTCTTATTTTCAGGATCTATTACCAGTCCGCCTTTTAATATCGTTCTTCTTCCATTCCATTTCTGCAAATCCCGCACTTCCCCTCGCCCGAAAGATAATACAGATTCTTTTTGTCGTAACAGTCCGTTATACATGCTTCGCCCACTCTAAAACCAATTCTGCATAAACTCTGATTGCTTCCAAATATTGTTCTACCGTTACATATTCATTAACGGTATGGCATTGTTCCAGCGATCCCGGTCCAAACTGAAGTGTCGGACATCCGACAATATTGTGCCATGTCCTTGAGTCGCATCCCGCCGGAGAACCTACGATTTTCACTTCATTTCCGGTTGCTTTTCTGTATGCATTCTGAAATGCACTGACAAATGGATGATTTAGATCCATTTCAAATGGATTTCCAGTCTGATAAATTGTAATTTTCGGTTTATGGCAACTCAACCACTCATCTCCTTCACAACACCTCAGAATCGCTGCTGTATATTCTTCTACCACCTGCTCATGATTCATAAGTCCCGGCAGGTAATGTACGCATGTTTTAAAACAGCAATAATCTGGAATGGTAGATCCTGCTTCTCCACCGTAAATCACTCCTACATTACTTGATGGAGGCGGAAGCAGCGGATGCTTATATTTCAAAAGCCATCTGTGTTCCAGTTCATTGATCGCATTCATCAATTTTCCTGCTTTTTCAATGGCATTTACCCCGGAAAGTTTTAAGCCTGAATGTACTGCAAGACCCTCCACTTCAATCTGGAAAAATACCCACCCCATATGTGCCGCGATCAATTCCCGGTTCGTCGGCTCACATACAACAACTGCATCTGCTTTCACTCCGCTCATCGCTGCACATAAAGAACCGTTTCCGCCACCTTCCTCATCACACACAGAAGCAACTTTCACCGTAACAGGAAGCGGTATTCCCGCATCTTTTAGCAATTCTAATGACATGACTGATGCCATCAATCCAGCTTTCATATCTGCAACACCTAATCCCGTGATCCGGTTTTCAATTACCTGCGGTTTTAATGGAGGAATTGTCCAGTGTTCTTCATTTTCAGCCGGCATATGGTCTATATGTCCATTAAATAACAATGTCTTTTTACTTTCTCCCGGAAATGTTCCATACAAATTATATCTGTTTGTATAATCATGCCCCAAATTTCCCTCCCGGTATAATTCTTCGCATTTTAAAATGCTTTCTTCTTTGAGAGGATCCCGGACAATCTCTTTTGCTCCAATATCCCGAAAAATTTCTGCAAGATATTCCTGCCCTTCTGCCTCCAGTCCTCCTTCTATCCCGTGTCCAATATCATGCGTATCGATACTGACTAACTTCAGCAGCCTGTCTATATATTTTTGCTTATTCTCCTCCAGTGTCTGATCTAATACACCCTTCATGCTTTTCCTCCTTTGCTTTCATCTTATTTTCGCTCTTTCAGTCTTTCTACAAATTCTCTTGCGTTTAATATATCTTTTCCTAAACCGAGTTCTTCCGCTATGCTTCCAACCTGCGTCCGTTTAATTTTGCTTTTCTGTAAAATATCGTCATCAGCAAAAATCTCCCGCGCAGTCCGGTCCGCAATAATCTTTTTATTTGCCATTGCAATCACCCTCTGAAAATTGTCAGCCACAAATTCCATATCGTGCGTGATTGTAATTACCCCTATTTCCCGTTCCTCCAGATAATCAAGCAATTCTGACAAAATGCGGATTCCGCGAAGATCCTGACCTGCAGTAGGCTCATCCAAAATAATAAAATCCGGCTTTGTAACCAATATTGCCGCAATTGTGACAAATTTTCTTGTAACATAGGGAATCTCAAAAGGATTCTTGTCCAAAAACTCCTCAATCTTTAAAAACCGTGCAACCTCTCTGACACTTTTTTCGATTTCCGCCTGAGGCCATTTATAATATTTCGGCATATAGGAAATTTCACTTGCCACCGTCTGATTAAAGATCTGGTCATCCGGATTTTGAAATACATATCCCACCTGCTTTGCAATCTGTGCTGTTGTATACTCCTTTGTATTTTTATCACACACGAAGACATTCCCGGAAGACGGCTTGTGGAGTCCATTCATCATTTTTACTGCTGTTGTCTTTCCTGCTCCATTCTGCCCTACGATTGCCAACCTCTCGCCCTGCTCAATCACAAGATTTAAGTCATCATTTGCAACAAATCCATTCGGATATGTAAAGCTTGCATGTTCAAATATGATTTTATTCATGATTTCTCCAGCCTTTCACCATTTCTATACACTCTTTCTTTGTTACCGGTATATGTGAAAAAATGATTCCTTGTCGCTCCAGTTCCCGTGTAAGAAGAACTGTCTGTGGCAGCATGGCTCCTTTTTTTAACATGGAAAGATCACTTAATACTGCATGTGTCTCTCCTTTTGCAATTAATTCTCCTTCATACATTACAAGCATTTCATCTGCATACTCAGCCATCAGATCCACCTTATGTTCCACCAGTATAATTGTCTTTCCCTGCTCTTTTAACATATGGATAATTTCAAATACACCTTCCGTTCCCTCCGGATCCAGTTGTGATGTGGGCTCATCAATTACAAGTATCTCTGGATTCATTGCAATAATGGAAGCAAAGGCAACTCTCTGGCGCTGTCCGCCTGATAACCTGTTTGGATCCTTCTCTAACAATTCTTCAATTTTTACAAGTTTTGCTACTTCTATCACACGTTCTATCATCTCTTGCTTAGGAACACCAAGATTTTCCAGACCAAGTGCGATCTCCGCAAAGACCGTTTTCCTCACTCCACTGATCTGTGTGAATGGATTTTGAAAAATATAGCCTATCTTCGTCGATAACACATCTATATTTGCCTCCTGGATCTTTACCCCTTCTATCAGGGCTTCTCCCTCCAATTTCCCATGATAAAAATGTGGAACCAGCCCCCGGATCAAATTGCAGAGTGTTGTTTTTCCACCTGCATTTTCTCCGATGATCCCATAAAATTTCCCCTTTTCAAATGTACATGTAATATTTTTTAATGCCGGCTTCTTCC
>CAUWEA010000022.1:0-32450 GCA_963557735.1 uncultured Faecalimonas sp.
ATTCAGGTTCTAGTGTGGGTTACCACGTGTGGGTTCAAGTCCCATTTTCCGCATACAGACAGAACACAGAGATGAGCGATCATTTCTGTGTTTTTTTATTTCTTATATTCTAATTTCCATAGGATTCAAAAAGAATTTTCTATATAAGGAAAGAGCAGAAAGCCGCACAGATTTTTTCTGTGCACGCTCTGCTCTCTTTCCATATCTCCGCCGATTCCATTTTCACCGGTTAAGAAACTGCAAACTGTGAATGATACAGTTTTTCATAATATCCTTTTTTCGCCATCAGTTCTTCGTGTGTTCCCTGCTCAACGATATCTCCATCATCCAGCACAAGAATCAGATCAGCGCTTCGGATCGTCGATAATCTGTGAGCGATCACAAAGCTTGTTCTGCCGTCCATCACGCGGTGCATTGCATCCTGGATCATCTTCTCCAAGCGTGTATCGACTGAGGAAGTGGCTTCATCCAGAATCAGGATCTGAGGATTTTTCAGAATTGCCCGGGCGATCGTCAGGAGCTGTTTCTCTCCCTGCGAAATATTGCTTCCCTCCTCGTTGATCATCGTCTGGTATCCTTCCGGCAGTGTGCGGATAAAGTGGTGTACATTCGCCATCTTCGCCGCATCAATGACCTCATCTTTCCTTGCTTCCTGCCTTCCATACCGGATATTGTCGTAAATACTTCCGGTAAACAGCCATGTATCCTGGAGCACCATTCCAAACAGCGAACGGAGGTCCTCCCGTTTCATATCACGGATATCCACACCGTCGATCTTGATCGCACCGGAACGGACATCGTAGAAACGCATCAGCAGATTGATGATCGTTGTCTTTCCTGCACCTGTAGGACCGACGATCGCAACCATCTGCCCTTTTTTGACTTCGATGTTGAGATCTTTGATAATATTTTCTTCCCCATATCCAAACTGGACATGTTCAAATGTCACCTGCCCGGTCACATGGTCAACGCTCTTTGCCGGGTCTGCCTCTTTTACTTCTTCCTCGGCTTCCAACATCTCACAGATTCTCTCAAGAGCCGCAAACGCAGACTGGATCTGTGTCGATAAGTTGGATACCTGTGATAACGGATCGTTGACCTGCCAGATATAGCGGATAAATGCCTGAAGATTTCCGACCTTGATCTTTCCTTGTATTACGAAAATACTTCCAACTACCGCAAGCACCCCGATCGTCAAGTATGTGACAAGTGATACGCACGGAGAAATCACAGACGACATAAAGTTCGCACGGAACGCCTGCTTTTGCAGTTCTTCATTGACCTTTCGAAACTGCTTTACCGCCTCTTTCTGTCTGTTATATAAGAGCAGTTCATTGTAGCCGGTATACATTTCCGTGATCGTTCCGTTCAGTTCCCCGAGTGCATCCTGCTGTTTCTTAAATTTATCCTGGCTTCTTCTCACAACTGCCCTTGTGATCAGAAGACACATCGGGATCAGGATCAGCGCAATACATGCCATTGTCACATTAATATAGAACATCATCGCAAATGCAAACACAAGCGATAAGACACCGCGGATCACCTCTGCGAAACTCTGCTGAAGTGCATTGGATACTGTATCGATATCGTTTGTCACTTTACTTAAGACATCCCCGAATGTATTTGTGTCAAAATACCGTACCGGAAGTCTCCGGATCTTATCCTGCACCGCATTTCTCACATCGTGCATCGTATTCTGGATCGCATTGGTCAGTAAAAATACCGATCCGATCTGGGTCAGTGTCTTTATGATATACACGATCAGAAGCAAAATAATGATCTCCAAAACCCGCTGAAACTGGATCGCAGCCCCGGGAACCTTCTCCTGGATCTTCTGCACATCGCTGACGATCTGAGAGGTAATGCTTCCCTCAATGGACGGCGCTACTGCCATGCACGCATTTGCAATAAAGATCATAATAACTGCTCCGACCAGTCCTGCTTTATATGGAGCGAGAAACGTACGCATCTGTCTCCAGATACGCTTTGTCTTTGATTCTTTTTTATTCATTTGCCAGTTCCTCCTCACTCAGCTGAGAAGCTGCAATTTCATGGTAAATCCTGCATGTTTTCAACAGTTCCTGGTGTGTTCCGGCTCCTACCACTTTTCCTTCATCAAGTACTACGATCTGGTCTGCATTCATGATCGTCGAAATTCTCTGCGCCACGATCATCACGATTGCATTCTGAATCTCCGGCCGCAGCGCCTTTCGCAGTTTTGCATCCGTACGAAGATCCAGCGCCGAGAAGGAATCATCAAATACATAGACATCTGGTTTTCTCACAAGCGCTCTTGTGATAGAGAGCCTCTGTCTCTGTCCCCCGGATACATTTGTCGCATTCTCTGTGATCGGCTCCTCAAACTGCTTCGGTTTTTCCATAATAAAATCATATGCCTGGGCGATCTTTGCCGCATGCACCATCTCTTCCATTGTGGCATCTTCTTTTCCAAACCGGATATTTTCTGCGATCGTTCCATTAAACAGAAATGCTTTCTGCGGAATAAATCCGATATGATCTCTGAGCACATCAATATCCCATTCCCGGATATCCCTGCCGTTGATCATAACCTTTCCTGAAGATACATCATAAAAGCGCGGTACAAGGTTGATCAGTGTACTCTTTCCAGATCCGGTACTTCCGATAAAAGCGATCGTCTCGCCTTTCTTCACCTCAAAGGAAATATCCTTGAGCACCGCTTCCTCCCCGTCCGGATAGACAAATGTCACATTTTCAAAGGAAATCTGCTCAATCGGTTCTCCTTTTTCGCCTTTCTTGTCATTTTTGATCAGCGGCTCTGTATCTAATACTGCCTGGATTCTTCTCGCAGAAACCGCAGCCCTCGGATACATCATAAATACAAGACAGAACAGCATAACTGAGAGCATTGCATGGAACAGATAATCCATAAATGCCACAAGCTGCCCTGCCTGGATCCTTCCCGCATCGATCAGATTTGCCGCAGTCCAGAAAATAAACAGACCTGCAATATTCATCAAAAAGAAAAACAATGGCTGTGTGATCGACATCAGCTTGAACAGTCTCTTCGAATATCCCATAAATTCTACATTTGCCTTGTTAAATCTGGCCGCCTCGTGATGATCATTGTTAAATGCCCGGATCACACGGATCCCGGTCAGATTTTCCCTGGAAATCCGGTTCAGAGAATCCAGCGACGCCTGCTGATTCTCCGAGATCGGTCTGGAAACCTTTGCCACAATGACAATCCCGAGTACGATCAAAGGAACCGTCGCCAAAATGATCAGCGACAAGTCCAGCGATGCACGGATCGTCATAAAGAAGCTGACACAGATCATAACCGGTGTCAGCAGCGCCGTCCGCAGGATCACATTGACAAACATCTGGATCTGGAATGCGTCATTATTCGTCCTTGTGATCAGAGACGACACCCCAAATTTGTTAAATTCACTTCTGGAAAATGTCTGGATCTTCTCAAACACTTCATTTCTGATATCTCTTGTGATCGAAGTTGAGATTTTCGCACAGCAAAATCCCATCGTCAGCGTGCCGCAGACACCGATGACAGAGATCAGAAAAATAACGCCGCCCTGCTGATACAAATACGCGGTATTTCCGGTACTCACCCCGACGTCGATCATCTTTGCGACAATCGTCGGGATCCCGATCTCGACAAGCGCAAATCCGAATACCGAGATCAGATTCAGCAGGAACAGACCTTTGTACTTTTTCAGGCACTTTAAAATCAATCCCATTTTATCTTTTCCTCCTCTTTCCTTGCTTCCTTTCTATTATAAGAGACAGCACCCATAAAAAGTCAAGTGATTTTCTTCTGATATGGAACTATCTCCTAAAAGCATCCGGCGCTTCTACGCATTTTGAACCTTCTCGATCAAAAGCGAGGAGACCGTCACGGTGATCAGCGAAAATCCGATCCTTCTCACCGGAATGTAAGACAGTGACAACCCAAGCACCGTCAGGTCTGTCAACAGATAGGCACGCGAGATCCGGCACTTTGTGACTGAAGAGATCGTAAGCGCCAGCGCATCATCCCCGCCGGAAGATCCCCCCTGGCGCACGATCAGACCGACTCCTACCCCGACAAAAATCCCGCCGCAGACTGCCGCCGCAAGTGGCAGCGCGCTCATATCCGGCAGCAGCGGTGGAAACTGTTCCCACACCTTCAAAAAGACGGACACGCACATGGTAGAGACAAGCGAGATCCGTATAAACTTTCCGCCCAGATATTTCCACGCCAGAATGTAACACAGGATATCAAGCGCCGGTGTGATCACCGCCGGTGAAAGTTCAAACCAGTGACTGACAAACAACATCATTCCAAGCACACCGCCCTCGGTGATCCCTGTCTGCTGATGCACGTTATAAATTCCGAAAGAACAGATTGCTGCCCCTGCTGCAATTCATAAAAATCGCTGAACGGTAAGTTCCTTTGCAGCCCGCCGGATACCGGCTCCAATCTTTCCAAAAAAATTTCTCTTATTTGCTTTCTCCATTTTCTAATTTCTGCTCCTTTTCCTTGATTAAATTTCCTATGGAATAACAAAAGAATAAACCCTGGTATAATACCAGGGTCAAGTCTTTTTTACGATTATGTATCCCAATAGATTCTTCTCTGCCGCTCATCGAGCCCTTCCACAAATCTCCGGTTGAAAATGAGAAATTCTTCCAGATCCATCAGGATATGATACAGCTTTGCGCGGCTCTCAAAATCTTCGATCGTCTTCGGGAGCTCATAATCATGGATCTCATCAAACAGTTCATGCAATTTCTCAAGCTGCGGTCCCGGATCATTTTTCTCCGTCACAAACGGACGCAGGTAGGAAATATAATCTGCGATGATCTCTGCCTCTTTCGGAATGTAACGGATCTTCTTCATCTCATAGTGCAGGTTGTGCAGCACGTTACACTGCTTGGTCCGCATCTCAAAATAATCGATGTAATAGCCGGGGTGAGACTGGAATGTATTATTCTGATACTCGTATGCCGCTTCCACATGGTGTTCCAGCTTCCGTTCCAGCGCAATGATGTCATCCCATACATTCTCATCCATCGGTATATTCCTCAGATATTTTTCCAGTTCCTCCATAATCTGCCGAAGCTTGCGCTCCACATACCGCATATCCTCCACAAGACTGCGCTGCTGTGCATTATTATAATGAAATAAATTCAGCACTGCCGCAAACCCGATCCCGATCAGCACAAGCAGAAATTCATTCAGGATAAACTGCCAGCTGAAGTCATGCGTCATCAGGAAATGGGTTCCGGTCACCGCATTGACTGAGATCGTCGCTTTCAGCCCTGCCCACTCCGAGAATACGACAAGCAGGAAGATAAACAGTCCATATGCCAGCCACTCACTGTCCATATGCTGGAAAAATGTCCATGCCACAATGACTGACAGTAAAAAGGTAATAATACGGCACAAGGAAAGCTTTAACGTATCCCACTTTGTCGTCACGATTGAAAGCAGTGCGATGATCCCTGCCGTCGTCGCGTATTCCAGATGCAGCGCCATCGCAACATAGATTGCCCCACAGCTTCCGACCGCAATCTTTGCCGACTGAAAGATAATCTTTCCGATTTTCATCTTGTACTCTTTTTCCACTCGTTCTCTCCGTTTCTTTGTAATTTCTTTTCTCTCATTTTAACAGTAAGACTCCGAAATTACAAAGAATTTTTTCTCTTTTTGATCATTTTTCTGAAACTATCTCTCTTCTGTAGATTCTTGCTTCTCCTGCCGCCGTTCCATCTGTCTGTTTGTATGACCTCTTCCGCTATCTTCTGTCCGTCCGCTCGATCATATCGCCATACACCGGCGTCGGCATGCCAAATCCTCCGGAGACGTCCATGATCTGCCCCGTTGTATAGGCTGCATCATCACTTGCAAAATAAGCAACCGCCGCCGCGATTTCTTCCGGCTCGCCCATCCTGCGGATCGGAGTATGCTTCAGGAAAAACTCACGGAAATCATCGGACAGATTGTCTTTGACCGCATCCGTCGCCGTCATACCCGGAAGCACTGCATTGCAGCGGATATTATCTCTTGCCGCCTGCACCGCAATCAGCTTTGTCAGATAGTTGATCGCCGCCTTACTCGTTCCATAGGCGATCTGCGAGATATCCGGGCGAAGTCCTCCGATTGAAGAAATATTGATAATACTTCCGCCTCCCTGCTTTGCCATGTGCGGGATCACTGCCTGCACCGGGAGGAACACACTCGCCAGATTCATATCTAATGTCCCGATAAATTCCTCGTATTCGGTACTTTTGATATCCAGATCCTTCTTCGGATTCGATGTTCCGAAATTATTGACAAGCACATCGATCCTTCCCTCCTGGCGGATCACTTCCTCCACCATTGTCCGGTAACTGTCCTTGTCGGATGCATCGTTAAACACCGTCTTCACCGTATACCCCTGCTCGTTTAACTCCCGCGCACGCTCCTTCGCACGCTCCATATTTCTCGCCGCCATATAGACAACGGCTCCTTCTTTTGCACATCTGACCACGCATGCAAGCCCGATTCCTCTTGTAGATGCTGTGATCAGTACAACCTTTCCTTGTAAACGCATATCAAAATACCTCCTTTATCTTTTTTTCTACCATAACGCATTTTCGTCAAAATAGCAATGCCAGTGCACAGTATCCTCCGCAGTTTGATAATCCTGGCACACGCTAGATCTCCACATTTCTCGCCCCGATCTTCTCCCCAAAAAATCTGTCATGCTCCACCAGAAGCATCGTCGGGCGGTAGGTCTGTATCAGCTCTTCGATCTGTATTCTGGAAAACAGATCAATGAAATTCAGCGGTTCATCCCAGATATAGAGGTGCGCCTGCTCGCAGAGACTTTTTGCAAGCAGTACTTTCTTTTTCTGACCTCCGCTGTAAGATTCCATCGGTTTTTCAAACTGTATTCGTGAAAAATCCAGTTTTCGAAGCAGCGCTTTCAAAAGCGTCGGGTCAACTCCTTCTGTTTTTGCAAATTCATCCAGCATCCCACACAGCTGCTCTGCATCCTGGGA
Organism: uncultured Faecalimonas sp.; assembly: GCA_963557735.1. Classification (GTDB taxonomy): domain Bacteria; phylum Bacillota; class Clostridia; order Lachnospirales; family Lachnospiraceae; genus Faecalimonas. The sequence continues at coordinate 7,024 of CAUWEA010000022.1, forward strand.
AACATAGGAGATTTTCAGACCGGATGCGATCTCAAGTTTCCCATGATAAGAAATAGGTTCTCCCAGAATCCGCTTTAGCATACTTGATTTTCCACACCCGTTTTTCCCTTTCAGGATGACCTGCTCTCCGTTTTTCACTTCAAAGTCCAGCGGACCTGCTATCTTCTTTTCTCCGTAAAACAGCTCCAGATTTTCTGCTCTGATCAATGTTTCCTTATGGTGTCTGAGTGGAAATAGTTTTAAATCTTCCGCCTTTTCCACATTTTTCAGAAGCTTTTTCTTCTCCTCCACTGCCTTCTGCGCCCGCTGTTCGATCACAAGCGCCCGCTTCATCATCTTCGCTGCCTGATGTCCGATATATCCACGGTCTACCGGACCATTCCCAATCTTACTTTTTTCAATCTGATCCGACCATCCGGCAGTTCTTTCTGCCGCTTTTGTAAGCTTTCCGATCTCCTTTTTCAGGCGCTGTTGCTGCGCCTCCTCATAGGCGTCCTGCCGCTCTTTATTTTCCTGCCACACAGTAAAATTACCCTGACAGATCTCAATCCCCTCTTTATTGAGCGCCAGTATGTGATCCACACATCCATCCAGGAAATATCTGTCGTGGGAGACGAGAAGAAATCCTTTCTTCTTTTTCAGATATGCCATGACCGTCTCCCTCGTTTCCTGATCCAGATGATTGGTCGGCTCATCGATCAAGAGGAACGGGTTCTCCTTGGCAAACAACACCGCCAGCAGTACCTTTGTCTGCTCTCCGTTGCTGAGTGTCTCAAACGAACGGTACATCACCTCCGCATCAGTATCCATCAGCGACAGCTCCCGGCAGATCTTCCAAAGTTCATACAGCGGATCTACTTCTTCCACAACATCGATCGTCATCTTCCTCTTATCTGCCACCGGAAACGGAAAATATGCAAAATTCACTGCGCTTGTGATCGTCCCCCGATATTCATATGCGCCTTCCAACAGCTTTAAAAGTGTAGTCTTCCCTCTTCCGTTTCTTCCGATCAGACCAAGCTTCCAGTCCGTATCGATCTGAAACGAAACATGTTCAAAAATATTGTCATAACTTCCTTCATAATAAAATGTTAAATCATTCACACAAATCTGCGACATTTTTCTCCCTCCATCTGTTCACTGTGCATCTGGCGGAAAATCCGGTGTTGGCAAATTCAGTATCGGTAACTCCGACAAAGTTCGCTGCAAGCCTCGCAAAACATACGTTTCATTCCATAAAATTCTGAAGCAGCCTTCTGTGTAATAAAAAAAGACACAGAACGCTCCAAAAACTTTCTGCATCTTCAATCATCCCATTCATCTGCTGTCATGAATGCCGGGCTAATTTCTCTTTTCTTGTTATACTTGTCCCTGCGTCACCACATTGTGCCGCAGCATTGTAAGTCTATGATCAAACTGCGAAAGATTTTCCTGCAAATGCACAACTATACAAAATAACATCTGCCCCTTCTATAGTTCCGGCAGACCATTTTCCCTTCTTGTGCCTGTTTCATTTTTCTTATTTGCAAGAAATACTGCTCATCTTTCCAGCTCCTATCCTTTCTTTTTCTGGATTCAAAACGGTTTCTTTTGAATCTATCCACACTTTAACACAATTTTCTGAAGGTTGTCAACACGAAAATATTTGTATCCCCCGCCGCAATCGGGTATACTGAAAGCAACGAACAGAAGAAACACTGAGGAGGCTTTATGTTGCATATAAATGAATTGAAAAAAACAGATTTACACTGTCACCTGGACGGATCCCTTTCCGCCGCTACCCTTTCTCTCTTTTTGAACCGCACGCCGGATGTTTCCGAACTTTCGGTCGATGAGTCCTGCACTTCTCTCACCGAATATTTGAAGAAATTCGATCTGCCGCTGCAATGTCTCCAGACAAAAGCAAATCTGGAACTTGCCTCATACGCATTTTTAAAAGAACTTGCCGCAGACCAGATGAAATACATTGAAGTGCGGTTTGCCCCTGCACTCTCCACGCAGGACGGACTCTCCTGCGAAGATGTGATCGAAAGTGTTCTGCGCGGACTGGAAAAAGGAAAATCAAAGACGGGCATTGACTACAATGTCATCACATGCGCGATGCGCCATTTTGAGCCGGAGCAGAATATGAAGCTCCTCGACAGTATGGAACCCTACATCGGTCACGGCGTCTGCGCACTTGACCTTGCCGGAGATGAATCCAGGTTCCCGAATCCGCTTTTCCACGAACTCTTTGAAGAGGCGAGACACCGGAAGATTCCTTTTGTCATTCATTCCGGTGAGACCGGCAATGTGGAAAATGTCCGCACTGCCATGGAGTACGGTGCCAGCCGGATCGGACACGGTCTTGCACTGATCCAGGATCCGGACCTGATGCAGGAGATTGCCAGAAGAGGCATCGGAGTCGAGATGTGCCCGACCAGCAACTTACAGACACATGCCATCGACAGTTGGAATCATTATCCGCTCGATACGTTCTTGCAGGCAGGTGTCAAAGTCAGCGTCAACACTGACAACCGCACGGTCAGCAGCACAACGATGACCCGCGAATTAGAGCGCATTCAGAACTTGTACGGAAGCGATGATATCATCCGCCAGATTGTCAGAAATGCAGAAGAAACCGCATTTAAGAAACTGTAAAATAGCACAAAAAAGAGCACCTTTTTCTTCGTATGTTACAGCACTGCTAAAGTGTACTGCTCCATACAAGAGAAAAAGATGCTCTTCATTATTCTTTTAGCCCTTCACACCAGTGTGTGCGACTCCTTCGATAAATTGCTTTTGGAAAATGATAAACAAGATCACGATCGGCAGAACTGCCATCACGGCTCCCGCCATCTGAACCGGATAATTTGTTCCATACTCAGATACCATCGAAGACAACAGTGGTGCAAGTGTCATTTTTTTTGCGGACGTGTTGACGATCAGCGGCCACATCAGATCATTCCATGCGAATTTCATTGTCATGATCGCAAGGGCTACCAGAGAAGATTTTGTCAATGGCAGCATGATCTTGTAGAATATCTGGAATCGATTACATCCATCCAGCGTAGCTGCCTCCTCCAGTTCAACCGGAAGCGACAGAAATGACTGTCTTAGCAGGAATGTTCCGAACGCACTGAACAGATTCGGCAAAAACAGTGCGCGGACGGTATTTAGCAGTCCCATTTTCTGCACTACCAGATATTGAGGCATCAGAAAAATCTGAGACGGTATCATCAGCACTCCAAGTACAAGTACAAACAATACATTCCTTCCCGGAAACCGCACCCGCGCAAAGCTGTACCCAGCTGTCGCACATAGCGCAACCTGTCCGATCACCGTAACCACGGTAGAAATGATCGTATTTCCATATGCCGTCAGAAAATTACCCTTCTTAATAATTTCCATAAATGCATCTAGATTCCAGGTTGCCGGAAACCATACCGGAGGCATCTGAACCGATTCTCCCTGTGTCTTAAAAGCAGTTGTGATCATCCAGAAAAACGGAAGGATCGCAACTCCGATTCCTGCGATCAAAATACAGTGAATCAGTATCTTTTTCATTTTTGTCTTTTTCATCTGCACTTCCTCCTACTCTTCATAGACAACCCAGCGCTTTTGCAGTTTCATCTGCAGAACTGTGATCAGCATAATGATAATGAAAATAACAACCGCGATCGTTGAAGCATATCCTTTGTTTCCGTACTCAAATGCATTCCGGTAGAAATACATCACAACAGTCTGTGCATCGTTATAAACCGGACTTGTGTTCGGAATCATCATATAGACAAGGTCAAACGTCTTTAATCCGTTGATCAGACTTGTCACTACCACAAAAAACACAGTCGGGCTAAGAAGCGGGAATGTAATCCTCCAGAATACATACCAGCTGTTTGCGCCGTCAAGAGCCGCCGCCTCATAATAAGACTTGCTGATGCTCTGAAGCCCCGCCAGCAAAATGATCGTATTATATCCAAACGAACACCAGATTCCCACAATTCCTATGGCGATCATTACCGTTCCCGGGCTGGTCAGCCAGCTCACTCCATCCACGCCAAAAGCTTCTAAAACAGCATTTAAAAGCCCGTATTCTCCGTTATAGATCCACTTCCAGACAAGGGCAATCGCTGCTGCCATCGTAACCGATGGCAGAAAATAGATTGTCCGGTAAAAGGAAGTTCCTTTGATCTTGGCATTTAAAAGTACTGCAAGCACAGTCGATAACAGAATCCCGATCGGCACCGTCATCAGCACATATACCAGCGTATTTTTCATAGACTGCCAAAAAACCTTATCTGTGAATATCTCTTTATAATTAGCAATTCCATTCCAGGTAGACTGATTGAATGCCCCCGTTTTTGTAAAACTCATATAAATACTCTGAATAAATGGATAGAAATAAAATACACACAATCCAATGATCAGAGGCGCTACCATCGCATATCCGTAGAGCCATTCTCTCCGCTCCCGCTTTGTAGACTTTATCCGGAACATTTTGCTGTCCCCCTTCCACATGATCTTCTCTTATTTGTAAGCTTCCTCTAACAGTGGATTTACCTCCTCTGCAATCTTATCGCAGGCATCCTTAACACTCATATCTCCCGTATAGGCTTTCTTCAGATAATCCGATTCTGCCGTAAGCATTTCATTTGTCACTTTACTGCAAGGATATGGCATTGCCACCTCCACCTGATTCAAATATGCTTCCAGATTCAATTCCGGATAACTTTCTGCAAAGAAAGACTGACAATCCTGGCGAGCTGAGATTACCGTTCCCGATTTTCCCTGAATTTCCTGCGCCTCTTTGCTTCCAAGCCATTCTACAAAAATTCTTGCCTCATCAAGATTCTTTGATTTGCTGTATACTCCGATTCCAAGTCCATTGATACAGTTTCCTTTCTTTCCATCAAAAGAAGGAAGTTCTGCAACTCCGACAATATCCCGAAGCTGTTCATTTTTCATATAAGAAGCTGTACTCCATGATCCATCCCATATCATTGCCAGTTTTCCAGATTCAAATAATGTCTTAGATGGTGTATCTGTCAATTGCTGTAAAGATGGAGATAATCCTTCTTCCATCAATTCTGTCCAACAGTTGATTCCCTTTATCGTATTTTCTTCGTCATATCCGCAGGACTTCTTATCTTCTGCCAAGATATATCCCCCATTTGCAGAAATTGTAGGATAATAATTCTGCTGTCCATTCATCTCTGCAGTGATGCCATAGATTCCCTTCTCTTTATTTGTCAGCTTTCTTGCTGTCTCGACCATTTCTTCCCATGTCCAGTCATCCGATGGATATTCTACCCCCGCCTCATCAAAAATCTGCTTATTGTACCAGACTGCGATCGTATCAAAATCTTTGGGAACTGCGTAAATTTCACCATCACGTTCATATTGTGCTGTAAGGGTCTCCGGAAAATCTTCTTTCCAGTCAATCAGTTCACTGTCTTCAATCAGATCTGTCAGCGGAAGCATCATGCCTCCTTCAATATATGTGTCTGCATGTACTCCATTCATCCAGAAAACATCCGGTGCAGATCCTCCGGTGCAGGAACTTTCCAGTTTTGTCCAGTATTCTCCAGTATTTTGTGGTGTATATTCTACTTCCACTGTGATATTTGGATACTTCTCATGGAATGCATCTGCAAGTTCTTTTGATACCTCCTGCTGTGTCGCTCCCCAGATTGCATAGCGGAGTGTTACCTCTTTGTCACTCTTATAATCTTTTGTACTCTTTGCAGGTTCCCCGGAAGCTCCCTCTCCCCCACTTTCTTTGCCGGAGCAGGCTGTAAATCCCGCTGTCATGCATACACACATTCCTACTGCTGCGATTTTTTTCCATGTCTTCTTATTCATAAACTACCTCTCCTTCGTTATCCTACCGTTACCTTGTTCTATTTCCCACGAATCTCATCTAATGTTACAGCAGCTCCATCCTGAAGTCTCGAAATTTCTGCAGCCCATGCGATAAAATGACTTTCCATCGACTGCTCTAATGTCGTGATCGTATTCGTCCGCACTTCATCTCCCAGCGCATAGTGGATAAATTCTTTCAGCATCAGCAGATCCCCTCCGCCATGTCCTGAGAAATCCGATGTCAGTTTTGTGATATCAATGACCTCCGGCTCATATCCAAAGCGATAAATCTCAATCCGGTTTGACTCCATATTTGCTACGATCTCGCCTTCTGTTCCCATAATCCGGGTATAGCGTGCATTTTCATGGGTAAATCCACACATTGTGAAATTGATCGTTGTCCCATCTGTCATGACCATATTTACTACTTGATGATCCACAACATTATTATCGCTATGGAACACACATTTTCCATAAGGTCCTTTTCGCAATTGTTCATAAATATTTTCTTCTGTCGGATCTAATGTCAGAACAAGATCAAACCATTTTGTGATTTCCTCCGGAACTCCATGCTCTCTGTTTGGCAGATAAATCTTCTCTGCATCATATGGGCATTCCTTCTGATATGGGCAGCCATCCGTGCAGCGCTCCGGTGTCCCCTCTTTCGCTTTTTCCTGTTTGAAATAGGAAGTTCCCCCAAAAGAACTTACTTTTCTGCATGTTTTCCCGGTCAGCCATGTAAGGATATCCATGTCATGACAGCACTTCTGAAGGATCATCGGACTTGTCACATCTGAATTCTTCCAGTTTCCTCTGACAAAGCTGTGTGCCTGATGCCAGTATCCTACATTTTCACTTGCCTGAATGGAAATAATCTCGCCGATCTTTTTTTCATCCAGCAATTTTTTTAATTCCTGATAAAAAACCGTGTAGCGAAGCACATGACTGACTAACACCTTTCTTCCGCATCTCTTTGCCACTTTGATGATTTCTCTGCATTCCGAAAGATCTGGTGAGATCGGTTTCTCCAGCAGAAGATCATACCCTTTTTCCAAAGCCGGAATTGCCTGACTTACATGCTGCCTGTCCTGCGTACAGATGAACATCGCATCTGCCAGCTTCTCATGTGCGATCATTTCCTCTGCCGATGAAAAGCAATGCTCCTTACAAATTCCAAATTCTTCTGCTACCAGCTTTACACGGTCCGGATCCGTATCTGCAATCGCTGTAATTTCTACCAGTTCCGGAAATTTCTTTGTTCCGTAAGCATAAATGTCTTTCCCGCGATGCCCAAGTCCTGCAATCGCCACTTTTAATTTTCTTCTTTCCACGTTCCTCGTTCCCTTCTATGCATTCCGCATAATTTTATTTGCTTTTTCTATTTTTATACTAGCATATTCTACAATTTTGTATTAGAATAATTCTGATGTTTATAGCACAATTCTACTATTTTATAAGTAAAGGAGGTACTATTTTATGGAATGGAACACATTATTTCAGTTGATTGACAGCTGCACAGACTGCCGCGCCTCTCTTGTAACCGGAATCGAACGGCTTTCCGATCATTTTCAGAAACAGATTTTTTTTCAAAACAGACCGTCCGTAGAGTGCCATTTATTTTTCCAGCAGATTTTTCAAGAGAAAAACCCCGGCGAACTCTGTTGTATCACGGACTCTTATCATATATATACTTGCGTTGTACCGCTTCCAAAAGAGTCCTTCATCGTTCTCGGTCCCTACCTTTTAGAGAAGCCTTCGCACACATTTATCAATAAAATCTGCAGTAAAAACAAAATACCGGTCTCCATGCTGCCTTCCCTGCGGCACTTCTACAGTCAGATGCCACTTTTCAATCACATACGGATCCAGTCTATTTCTGAGACACTCCTCTCCTTTTCCGGTCTTACCTGCCAGTCTGAATTCATGATCTATGACATGGATCAAGAACAAACAAGCGGAGAAAACTGGCTCCAGCTGCAAGAGAAATTTCTGACAGAATATGAAAGTATTCTGGAAGAAAAATATCAGAATGACTTAAATTTGTGCCGCAGCCTGCTAAAAGGCGACGCCGATTCCTGCATTCAGAATATGCGCTACAAAAATTCAGGCTTTGTACCTCTTGACTCTCAAAAAGGAGATTCCTTCAACCATGTCATCTACAGCTATGTATTTAATATCCTTTATCGGATTATCAGCTACAGCGCGGGCGTTCCCGCCGTTTACATTCAGGAGCTTCAGGATAAATGGAATCACCGGATCAACAATCGGCAGCTTTACTCTGAATCTGACCAGCACGATTACGATATGATCGCCTCTTACTGTATGCTGATCCAGAAAAAAAGCTTTCAATCCTACTCGCCTTATGTAAAGCAGACATTAAAATATATTGATACGCATCTGAGCACACCTATTACCATTAAAAATCTGTCTGACCACATTCATGTATCAGAAGGATATCTCTCACATCTGTTTCATGAGGAAGTCGGTGAAACGATCTTAAACTATGTGAATCGAAAGCGAATCACAAACTCCCTTCCGCTTCTTCAGAACCGGACAATGAAAATTCAGGACGTCTGTATCTGCGTTGGAATCGAAGATCCCAATTACTACTCCAGATTGTTTAAAAAGTACATGGGAATCTCGCCGCGGGAATATCAGAACCGTCAGGAAACTTAATTGCCATGTGTGTAACTAAACATAGCGGAACCTGAATCTATGAAAAAAAACATACGGAGGAACCGACTTCAAACAAATCAGTTCCTCCGTGAACACTTCTCTCTATTTTTTTCTCTCGATCATCATACTTTCATACGGTCTGAGTACTCCGCTTTTTCCATCATCTTTATAATTATGGATCAGCGCTTCTCCGTCTTCCCATTCTTCCGGAAGGGTGCATGTTACTTCCCGCTCCGTAAAGTTTGCCACAACAAGCAGTTCTCTATCCGCAAGACTTCTGACATAGGCAAAGATGTTCTCATCCTCTTCCAGAAGCAGTCTGAAATCCCCCTCTGCAAATATCGGATGTTCCTTCCGCAGGCGGATCAGCTTCCGGTAATAATGGAAAACAGAATCCGGATCCTTTCTCTCTGCCTCTGCGTTGATCTCTCTGTAATTGGGATTGACCTGCATCCAAGGGGTTCCGGTTGTAAATCCGGCATGTGCCGTACCATCCCACTGCATCGGTGTTCTCGCGTTGTCCCGCCCTTTTGCATAGATGGATTCCATGATTGCTTTCTCCTCATAGCCTTTTGCCAGACGTTCCCGGTACATATTGCGGATTTCAATGTCCTGATACTGCTCGATGTGAGCAAACCGCACATTTGTCATTCCAAGCTCTTCTCCCTGATAGATGTAAGGAGTTCCCTGCATGCCGTGAAGGATCGTCGCAAGCATTTTCGCAGACTCTGTGCGGTATTCCCTGTCATTTCCCCATCGGGAAACGATTCTTGGAAGGTCGTGATTATTCCAGAACAGACTGTTCCATCCACATCCATGCAATTCGGTCTGCCATTTTGCAAGATTTTGTTTTAATTTTACAAATGGAAGCGGGCAGCTATCCCACTTTTCTTTTCCCGGCTCCTGATCTAACATCATATGCTCGAACTGGAATACCATAGAAAATTCACTTCCATCCGGATTGCTGTAACGTTTTGCGCGCTCAATATCCGCACCCCACGCTTCTCCGACTGTGATCAGATCGCCCTTTTGGAATGTCTCCCTGCTCAGTTCCCGGATAAATTCATGCAATCTCGGACCATTGTTGGTAATCTTCCGATCCGGCTCTTTTGCAATCTGATCGATCACATCCAGGCGGAAGCCTCCGGCTCCCTTGTCCATCCACCAGAGGATCATGTCATAGATTTCTCTTCGTACCTTTGGATTCTCCCAGTTGAGATCCGGCTGTTTTACGGAAAACTGGTGAAAATAGTACTGTCCCAGTTCCGGTACCCACTCCCATGCCGGGCCTCCGAAGACAGAGCCCATATCGTTTGGCAGTACGCCTTCCTCCCCATCCCGCCATACATAGTAATCATGGTATGGATTGTCCCTGCTCTTTTTTGCCTCCTGAAACCATCTGTGTTCATCAGAAGAATGATTCAGCACAAGATCCATCATGATACGGATATTTCGTTTCTTCGCCTCCCGGATCAGTTCTTCCATATCATCCAGGCTTCCAAACATCGGATCGATATCCTGATAATCGGAAATATCATACCCGTTATCATCCTGCGGAGATCTGCAGACCGGCGATAACCAGACTGCATCAATTCCCAGCTCCTCCAGATAATCCAGCCGCTTGATAATCCCCTGAAGATCTCCGATCCCGTCTCCGTTGCTGTCCTGAAAACTTCTCGGATAAATCTGATATACAACGGCATTCTGCCACCACTTCTTCTGTTCCTGCATTCCCACACACTCCTTTTTTTCAGATAAACTGTCTTTCTCGTTCTGAATCCAGTCTTTTCATTTTCTACAGCCAATCATTTTCCTATTCTTCAGCCAGCGATTTCTGTTTAGCCAGCCAAACCTTCTTCATTCCCTGCCGCTTTTTGGATTCTATCTTCTTCCAAAATTTCTGCTATTTTCTTCTGTCTGCTCTCTGCACACACTTCTTATCTGCATATCCTTCGGATCAGTGTCCCGTTTTTTCTCAATCTTCCTGCTTCGTATCCCCTCGCAAACAGCACTTCTCCCTGCAGTTGTACATCCAGATCCTTTTCTGTTCCATTTAAAAGAATCTCCACCTGATTGCCCGCCTCATCTAACTTGATATACTCAACAAGCCGCGCTTCCCGGTATGTATTTGGAAAGTGAAAATACAGACTCCGAAATGCGGTCTCTTTTTTTCTGAGCGCGATCAAGGTCTGCATCTCCCGAATTTTCTCCTGATTTTCCTTCTGATTCAACTCGCCCCACGGCATACAGCGGCGGCAGTCCGGATCGTGTCCGCCCTCCATCGCAATCTCCGTTCCATAGTAGATACACGGACTGCCCGGCATTGTAAACAGCACTGCAAGCTGCTGATAAAACCTGTCCAGATCGTGCAGCCGGTTCATCAGTCGTTCGGTATCATGGGAATCCAAAAGATTGAATAAAACATTGTTGCTCTGCTGCATGTACATCGTATAGCAACGGTTGATCATATATTCAAAGTCTTCTTTCGTACCCGATGGGTCCAGGAAGAAATCATGGATTCCGCTCATCAGCGGATAATTCATTACGGAATCATATTCCTCCCCGTTCAGCCACTGGCTTGCATCGTGCCAGATTTCCCCGAGCAGATACAGATCCGGTTTGATTGCTCTCACATGGCTGCGGACTCGTTTCAGGAACCGGTGAGACACTTCATTTCCCACATCGAACCGGATTCCGTCAATATCAAACTCCCGGATCCAGTTTTCGCAGATCTTGCAGAAATACGCGATGACTTCCTCCTTGTTTGTATTGAGCTTTGGCATGTTGTCAATAAATGCAAACGAATAAAATCTTCCGTCCCGGGTATCTGCCTCTTTTTTGAGCGAGGTCCAGTCATTGATCATAAACCAGTCTGCATACTCTGACTCCCGCCCTTTCTCCTGCACATCAAGCCACGGCGCAAACTTCCTCCCACTGTGATTAAATACGGCGTCCACCATCACACGGATCCCAAGTGCATGGGCTTCTTTTACAAGCGCTGCAAATTCCTCATTTGTTCCGAAATGCGGATCGATCTTTGTATAGTCTGTCGTGTCATATTTATGATTAGACTCCGCCTCCATGATCGGATTGAGATAAATTCCGTTGATCCCAAGTTCCTTCAAGTAGGACAGACGCATCCGGATTCCGGCAAGATTGCCGCCGAACCGCTCTGCATTTGTCACCTCTCCGCTTCTCCATGGGACAATGTCCTCTGTATTTTCTTCGGGAGTTCCGTTGCAGAACCGGTCCGGGAAGATCTGATACCACACGGTCTCATTGACCCACCCCGGTGTCCGGTTGATATCTGCCGGATTCATCCACGGTACAATGAAGCATTGAAGCATCCTTCCATCCATCTGCATCTGTTTTTCTGTCAGGAATCCATCTTCAAAGTAATACCAGGTCTCCTCTTTTGTCTGCAGTTCAAAATAATATTTGCACCGTCTGTAAACCGGAACAACGGTTGTCGTCCACCAGATCTGATGTTTCAGACGCTTCTTATAACAGATTTCCTCCCGCTTCCCGGTCCACGTTTCCTTTCCGCCGAGGATTCCTGATTCAAACGGATCTCCATAGTGGAGAAACACCCGCTTCACATCGTACCCGGTCTTTAAGTTGATGATCAGTTCCCGCTCATTTTTCGGATAACCCATCTGCTCTGATGTCTTATGATATACTCCGGTAAAATCCATCGCTCTTTCTGTCCTCTCTTCTGTCAACTCTCTCTATAACAAAATTGCTTTTCTGTCAGGATACGTCTGGAATCCTGATCGGTTCTTATCTGGCAGTAAACTGTCTTCTGTATTTTTTCAACGCGCTTTCAATCTTCTCCAAATTTGGCATTCTCCACTCCCAGTTCGGGCTTCCGACTGTCCCCGGCGTGTTCAGATGCGCTTCTTTTCCCATCCCGAGAATATCTGCCAGCGGAAGGATCGCATACTCTGCCCGGCTCTTTAACGTGTAAGTAAGGAGACGTTCTTTTACGGATCCCTGCCGGATTCCTTTTCTTGCAAGGAAACGGCGCACTTTCCGTTTTGCCGCCACAGACAGACCGCCGTACCATTCCATCAGCGTATCATTGTCATGGGTTCCGGTGTAGATGATCATATTTTCCACATCGTCAAAACTGTCTTTTGCATATTTTCCCGAAGTGTCGATGGAAAACATCAGAATCTTCATTCCTTTTAAGTGATAATGCTCCTTTAATTCCAGAACCTCCGGGCGAAGATCCCCGAGATCTTCCGCCACCAGGTTCACTCCCGGGATCTGCTCCAGAAGAGTGTCGATCACCTCATATCCCGGCGCCAGGATCCACTCTCCCTCAACTGCGGTAGGGCAGGATGCCGGAATTTTCCAAAACGTATCAAATGCCCGGAAATGGTCGATACGGATAATGTCAAACAGGCGGCTGCTGTACCCGATCCGATCCACCCAGAACTGATAGTTCTGTTCTTTCAGATACTCCCAATCATAGATCGGGTTTCCCCATCTCTGTCCGGTCGCGCTGAAATAATCCGGCGGCACGCCCGCGATAAAGATCGGTCTTCCATCTGTGTCAAGAAGAAAGTTTTTCTTTCCCGCCCACACATCGACAGAATCCACCCCGACATAGAACGGCACATCCCCCATAATGCGGATCCCATTTGCATTTGCAACGTTCTTCATTTCCATCCACTGGCAGTAAAACAGATACTGTAAGAAGATCTGATAGTCTGCCTCTTCTTGAATGGCTCCCAAAATTTCTGTTTTGTGTTCCGGCCAGTTCTTATGTTCCGGCTTCCAATCATTCCAGCAGCATCCTCCGTTTGCTTTCTTAAATGCGCGGAACAGTCCGTATTCCTGCACCCATTTCTGCGCCGCAAACGTCCGATACTCCTCTGCCTGGTCCAGTCCTTTTTCGATAAATGCCTGAAATGCCTCCCGCAGATATGTTTTTTTCCACGCCCGCACCTTTTCATACTGCACCCTCGTACTTCCTGCAAGTTCTGACACCGGAAGCTCTTTTAACAGCTTCTGTTCCCACAGTTTTTCGAGACTGATGTAGATCTCATCTCCGGCGCAGGAAGAGTATGGCTGATACGGAGAATTTCCGTAGCCGACCGGATTGAGCGGAAGGATCTGCCATATTTTCACACCGGATGCACGCAGATATCCGATAAATTTTTCTGTTTCTTTTCCCAGTTCTCCGACTCCCGTGCGTGACGGGAGCGAAGATACGGGCATCAATATCCCTGTTTCTCTCATATTCATTTCCTCTTATGATAATTTCCAGATATCTCTGTTGTACTCAGCGATCGTACGGTCTGCGGAGAAATAGCCTGCCTTTGCGATATTGACAAGCGCTTTCTTTGCCCACGCAGTCTGATCTTCATAATCTGCGAGCATTTCTTCTTTCTTCTGAATATATTCTCTGACATCCAGAAGCGCCATGAACCAGTCTTTGGATACAATCTCTTTGTAGAGTCTTCCAAGGTTGACCGGATCCCCGATCTGGATCAGCTCCTTGCTGATGATGAAGTCCACAAGTTCTTCCACTGTGGCATCGCTCTCATAAATCTCTCTCGAGCAATAAGAAGCCTCCTCATAAAGCTTGATCACTTCCTCTGATTTCTTTCCGAAAATGTAAATGTTCTCATCTCCGACAAGCTCGTGGATCTCCACATTTGCCCCGTCTTCCGTTCCTAGTGTGACTGCTCCGTTTAACATGAACTTCATATTTCCGGTTCCGGATGCTTCCTTGGATGCAAGGGAAATCTGCTCGGAAATATCACATGCCGGAATCAGCTTCTCTGCCTTTGTCACGTTATAATTCTCTACCATGACAATCTTCATATGTTTGCTCACGACCGGATCATTTTCAATCAGCTGCTGCAGACAGAGGATCAGATGGATAATATCTTTTGCGATCGTGTACGCCGGCGCTGCCTTTGCCCCGAAGATCATTGTGATCGGACGTTTCGGAAGATTCCCTTTTTTGATCTCTTTGTATTTGTAGATTGCATACAGTGCATTCATCTGCTGTCTCTTGTACTCATGCAGACGTTTGATCTGAATGTCAAATACAGAATTGGTATCAATCTCCACATGCTGTGTCAGCTTCAGATAATCTGCAAGCTCCTGTTTGGAATGCATTTTAATCTCTCTTAACGTTTTCAGCACCTGCTCGTCCTCTTTGTATGCAAGCAGTTTCTCCAGATGTTTGGCATCTTCCATATATTCCGGTCCGATCAGTTCTTTCAGATAGGCAGCCAATTCTGGATTACAGTGTACAAGCCATCTTCGGAAGGTAATCCCATTTGTCTTATTATTGAATTTCTCCGGATAAATATCATAGAACGGTTTCAGTTCCGATTCTTCCAAAATCTGTGTGTGAAGCGCTGCAACCCCATTGACTGCATATCCGAAATGAATATCGATATGTGCCATATGTACACGGTCCATCTCATCGATGATATACACACGCTCGTCATGGTAATCTCTTCTGACACGCGCATCCAGTTCCCGGATGATCGGCATCAGATGCGGCACCACTTTCTCGAGATAAGCCACCGGCCATTTTTCCAACGCCTCTGCAAGGATCGTATGATTTGTGTATGCACATGTCTTTCTCACAACATCGATTGCGGTATCGATATGAAAGCCTCTCTGCATCAGAAGACGGATCAATTCCGGGATCACCATCGTCGGATGGGTATCGTTGATCTGCACTGCCACATGCTCATGCAGTCTGTAAAGGTCATATCCATGTTCCTCTGCCTCTTTTAAGATCAGCTGCGCGGCATTGCTCACCATAAAATACTGCTGATAGATGCGGAGTAACTGTCCTGCCTCATCGCTGTCGTCCGGATAGAGGAACAGTGTCAGGTTTCTCGGGATATCTATCTTATCAAAATCAATTCCGTCCCGGATGATGGATTCGTCTACAGTATCCACATCGAACAGGTGGAGACGATTGCATCCGTTTTTATATCCCGGCACGTCGATATCGTACATCGTGGAAGTCAGCGTAAAATCTTTAAACGGCACTTCAAACTGCACATCTGTCTTTGTCAGCCAGCTAAGATCCGTGATCCATGGGTTTTTCTCTTCTTTCTGCTTATGCTCTGCAAATGTCTGACGAAACAGCCCATCGTGGTAGTTCAGACCGACACCGTCTCCGTTTAACCCGAGTGTGGCAATGGAATCTAAGAAACATGCTGCAAGACGTCCGAGTCCCCCGTTTCCAAGCGAAGGCTCCTGCTCGATCTCCTCGATCTCCGTGATCCGGTGTCCGTGCTTTTCCAACACTTCTTTTGTCTCCTCAAACAAGCCGAGGTTGATCAGATTGTTTGACAACAGTTTTCCGATCAAAAATTCTGCGGAAATATAGTAAAGCTTCTTCTTTCCTTCGTTTCGCTTTGCACCTTTCATCTTCTCCTTTGTGAGGAGCAAAAGCGCTGTGTAGATTTCTTCGTTTGATGCTTCCCTTATTGTTTTCTGATAATTTTCCTGTAACATCTGTTCTAATAATTTTTCAATCTGAACTATCCTTCTTCTTTATCGATTGCCTCATAGACTCTCAACAATTCCCCGACACTCCATGCCTGTGCAAAACAGCCCTTGGATCTTGTCGGATTTTCTCCATCGTAGATTTCCGGCAGCTGTCCGATACAGCCTTCCCGCAGAGCGCTTTCCAGAATCTCCAGCTGATCTTTCACGATTTCTTTTGCCTCTTTTGTGTATCCGTTCACTTTCAGAAAGGCGAGATAATACGCTCCGAGCGGGAAGGTCCACACCGTTCCCTGGTGGTATGCCATATCCCTCTCTTCCATCGCTCCTCCATAAAACGGATGAAACTCGCCATCCGCCATTTCCAGTGTCCGGAGCCCGTACGGCGTGTAAAGTGTTTCAAACACTGTCTCCACAACTTCCCGTTCTTTTTCCGGCTCCAGCATCGTAAACGGCATCGAAATTGCCCAGATCTGGTTACACCGGATCTGTCTGTCCGCCTCTGTACCGGAAACAAGATCTTTTAAGCAATGCTTTTCTTCCATCCAGAACTGCTCTGAAAAAGACTGCTTTACCTGTTCTTTCAGCCCCGGATATTCCCACTTCTGATGAAGCAAAGCGGCAAACCGCTCCATAATACAGAGTGCATTGTACCAGTATGCATTGATCTCCACCGGCTTTCCATGGCGCGGTGTCGGAAGGATCTCCCCTACGCGCACATCCATCCATGTCACCTGCCAGAGACCTTCCCCTGCCAGGATCAATCCATCTTCATCCATATGGATCCCATAATCGGTTCCTTCGTGATATCCCTCCAGGATCCTCTCCATGACCGGATACATTTCTTCTGCAAACGCCTGATCTTTTGTCGCCTCATAATACAGATACACACAGTTGATAAACAGAAGCGCTGCATCTACCGTATTGTACAGCGGCTCATTTCCGCCCTCCGGAAACAGATTCGGCATCAGACCTTTCTGTTCATGGACTGCAAATGTCCGAAGAATCTCTTTTGCCGTGTCATACTGCCCGGTGGCAATACAGATGCCCGGCAATGCGATCATCGTATCTCTTCCCCAGTCCTCAAAAAACGGATATCCTGCAAGAATCGTGCTTCCGCCTGTGGACTCCCGTCTGGAAACAAATGCATCTGCACTTTTTGCAAGCTCACATGCGACCGGCGAACGAAAGCCTGCCTGTTCCTTTAATGTCTTCTGATATTGTTTCATCTCTTTGAAAATGACGTCTGCGTCCTGTTTCGCGTCTTCCAGCGAATAGACAATTTTTAATACCGCCTCTTTCTCTGCCGAAACTGTCAGGCTGATCCGGTGATCCGCCATCGCCGATCCGGTCTCTCTTCTGCCATCACAGACATCATAACTATAATAATACAATTCCCTCGTTTCTTCTATACCAACAACCGTTCCATTTGTTGTAAATTTCAGTTCCAATCCATTCGAGGCAATCGCATTCTCCCGGCGCGCCATTTTCTGTTCGGGACTTAAATCCTCTCCCTTCTTTGTGAACTGGAAAAACGGTGTTACCTCCAATGTCACCGCACATTTTTTTCTGTTTTGGATCCGGTATCGGATCGCAACGGTATTTTCCCCGTGCTTCATCCCGATTTCCTTGTGAACCTCCACCCCTGCAAGCTGAAATTTCCAAAGCGGTGTCCCTTCATATAGGAAAGCAGAGAGATAGCGATACCCTTCCTCACTCGATCCATCGGCAAATTCCTGTGTCGATAATGGAAACAGTTCTTCCCCTATCCGAAGTGTCTCCGCAAGTCGGTGTACCACGTTGTACCGGTGGTTCGGCGCCTGCACACATGCCATCAGAACTGCATGGTCATTTCTCGCAGCAGAACCTGTCATCGTCATCGAAGAAAATCCTCCCAGTCCGTTTGTCAGAAGATAACAGTTTTCCTGCCCTCTCGCAATCGTATTAAAATCTTGTTTTCCATAGATCCATCTCATTTTCCTACTCCTTTGTTACAGTTCCTCTTCCATGTTTCTTCACTTCTTTTCTCAGAAATACCCATAAAAGACTTATACACGTTCCCCAAACACTGCCACGCTGTGCGGCGCTGCGACAGCCTTCTCTGCACAGATTTCTTCCTTCCAGCAAAAACTGCTTTCCCCGTCGAGCAATACTTCCCACGTGCCGTCCGGCAGATCTTTTTCCACAACCGTCTCTGTACTGTTGTAAATGATGCACAACCGCTTCCACCTGCTCACACTTTTCCGCGCTGTGCAGCCTTCTCCTTCGCAGTTATCCACAAAAAATCCGACAACTCCAGGTTTTGTCCACTCGCCGTAGATTCTTTTCCACGCCTGCGCGGACTTGTCACAAAGTCCCGGAAGCTGTTTCCGCAGTGCGATCAGTCCCTGATAATACCTTCTCAGATCACTGTATGCATATGCCCGCTGCCAGTCCAGCCGGTTCAGTTCGATCGGTGCATTGTAAGTGTTCTCCAGTCCATCTTTTGTCCGGGCAAATTCTTCCCCGGAGAGGAAAAACAGATTTCCCTGGCAGGTCATATAGATCGCCGCCGCCATCTTATTTACCTGCAGCCGTTCCTCCTCATCTGCAATCGTCTTCCCGAGCTTATCCCACAACGTCCAGTTATCGTGGGCAGAAACATAAGTAATCACCTGGGACGGCGCCTTTGCCTTGGCTTTTTCCTTTTCGCTTCCGCCTCCTTTGCACCATGCCCGGACACTCTCAAAAATCTCCTGCTCCATACCTTCCGCTCCGTTTACAAACCCCGGAATCTTCGCCTCAAACACATGCCCTTTGATCGCATCTCTCGTGTCATCGCAGAACATACCGACTCCGCGGTCCAGTCTGCCGATATTTTCTTTCAGCGCAGGCAGCGCATCGCCTTCCATCGCGGTCTGATCTGCAGCCCACGGTTCTCCGAACAAAAGAATCTCTCCTTCTCCGTACCGCTCATCCAGCGCTCTCCGGATACGGTTCATCAGATCCACATCCAAAAGCCCCATCAGGTCGAACCGGAATCCGTCGATGTGATATTCCTCCGCCCAGTACAGCACAGAATTGAGAATGTATTCCGCACACATCGGCCGCTCGCTTGCCACGTCATTCCCACAGGCAGACCCGTTGGATACCTCCCCATCTTCCTGCGTACGGAAATAATACCACGGAACTGCCTTGTTCAGATTGTTGTCCAATGCATACATATGATTGTAAACAACATCCATGATCACCCGAAATCCGTTTCTGTGAAGCGACTGCACCATCTCCTTAAACTCCCGGATACGCACGTCCCCATGTGCGGCATCCGTGGCATAGGAACCTTCCGGCACATTATAATTTTCCGGATCGTATCCCCAGTTAAATCCTTCTTCTTTCGCTTCATCCACAGAACCATAATCATATGCCGGCATGATCTGAATATGTGTCACACCTAGTTCTTTCAGATAGTCCAGCCCGGTCGGATGGATGCCATCCCCATACAGCGTTGTATGTTCCTCTGTAAATGCCTTGTATTTTCCCCGGTTTTCCTCCGAAAATCCTCCGGATCTGTCCCAGGAAAATTCCTTCACATGCAGTTCATAGATAATATTTTCGATTCCTGCCTCCGGTCTTTGATCCGCTTCCCATCCGTCCGGATCCGTCTGCTTTAAATCTACGACCATACTGCGGATCCCATTGACACCGCAGGCTCTCGCATAAGGATCTCCCGCCGTGACGGTCTCTTCCTCATGCACAATTTTATAAGTATAATAAATGCCATGCCAATCTTTCTTCGTCCGGTACGCCCAGACTCCCTGCGCTTCTTTCTGCATGGCAATCTCCTCAAAACATTCTCCCTGCTCTCCATCGTGATAGAGCTGCAGTCTCACTTCCTTCGCAAGCGGGCTCCACAGAAGGAAGGAGGTTCCTTCCTCCGTGCATAGCGCGCCCAAATCTCTTTTTTTATAATGATATTTTCTGTGAAATTCTGAAGTCTGATAAAGCCTTTTTAATTTCTGTCTTCTCTTCATACCAAAACCCTCTTTCTGTTCCCCCGGCACATCTTCTTATATGCGCTCTGCTTTTTCAGATATCTCCGCACCCCGCTTCTGCCTCTCACTGCTATCCTTTTACCGCACCGGACACTCCATCCACATAATACCGCTGCATGATCAAAAATAAGATCGCAATCGGGATCGAGATCAGCACTGCGCCCGCCGCAAAGCTTGTGTACCAGCTGTCAATGTACTCCTTCTCAAGCATCTTCCAAAGTCCAAGTGCAATCGTGTACTGATCCGAGTTTGCACGGCAGATTACCTTTGCAAAAATAAAATCAAGCCACGGAGCCATAAAAGCAGTGAGTACTGTGTAGACGATGATCGGCTTGCTGAGCGGCAGTGTGATCTTCTGAAACACCTGCCATCTCGTACACCCGTCTAAAATCGCCGCCTCATCCACCGCATATGGGATCGTGTCGAAAAATCCTTTTGCAATCTGAAATCCCAGTCCAGCTCCTCCGGAATAGCACAAGATCAGCGCCACACGGATCAGATTTCCCTCTGTCAGTCCGATCGCTTTTAAAATAAAGTATACTGCAATCATCGACATAAATCCCGGAAACAATCCGAGGATCATCGCCATATTCATGTACGGCTTTCTCAGCTTAAATCTCAGTCTGGACAGACAGTAGGAAACTGCCAGTGTATAAAATGTCGCCAGAATGCAGGAGAAGATTGCAATGATCAGCGTGTTCATGAACATCTTCGGAAAATTTAAAATCGACGTGTCGGTAAACAGCCGGATATAGTTATCCAGCGTAAATTCCTTCGGGAAAAAGGTAGATACATAAGAGCCTTTCTCCGCCCGGAAGCTTGTAAGGATTACCCACACAATCGGAAATACCCAGATTGCCGCCAGCACTGCCAGACTCACATGCACGATCACATTGTTGATTTTTCTCTTCTTTTTTGCCGAATACATTTTTTGTGCTGCCATCTTTAAAATTCTCCTTCCTTATAAGATTTGCTGTTGCGGTACGTGAGCAGCGCCCCGGCCGCCAGAATGATGAATGTCAGAATACCGATGACCGCACCGATATTATAATATTGTTTATCGACTGTCAGTTTGTAGAGCCATGTCACGAGCAGATCTGTCTTTCCCGCCGTAGATGCCAGATCGGTAACCGGATCTCCTCCCGACAATAAGTAGATAATGTTAAAGTTATTGACATTTCCCGTAAAGGTTACGATCAGATACGGTGTCGTCACATAGAGCATGTACGGAAGCGTGATCTTGAAAAATGTCTGAACCGCATTTGCGCCGTCTACCTTTGCCGCCTCATAAAGTTCCCCCGGAATATTCTGGAGTACCCCGGTAAGCTGAAGCAGTGTATAAGGAACACCAACCCAGATATTTACCACGATCACGGTCACCCTTGCCCAGGTTGGATCAGTGAAAAACGGAAGACTTGCATCCTGCGCGATCCATCCGAGGTTTCTCAGCAAAACATTCACCGCCCCGTTTGGCTGAAGCATCGTCCGCATGATCAGAAGGGAGACGAACATCGGCACTGCGCAGGAGAGCACAAAGCAAAATCTCCAGAAACCTTTTGCCCGCGTATCCTTCCGGTTGATCACGATTGCAAGGATCATTCCGAAGATATAGTTGCTGAATGTGGCAAAAAATGCCCACACAAGTGTCCATCCAAGTACGGACCAGAACGTACTTCCAAGAATACTGTTCGCATCAAACAATGCCTTAAAGTTCTCAAGTCCCACCCAGTCAAACAGCATCAGGTGATTTCCAATCTTACTGTAATTTGTAAATGCCATACAGATCATAAAGATCAAAGGCAGGATCGTCAGTCCAAAAATAAAGATCATCGGCGGTGTCATCAGAAGTCTGTGCAGATTCTCATGCAGCAGTGATTTCAGATCTTCCGCAAATGTATTGACATGGCGCCCTGCTTTATCAAGACATTCTGCCTGAAATGCACTGCGCAGCGCCCCTCTCCATGCCCACACCATCACAAGCGTCAGAAGTACGGTCGCCACTCCGTACAGCAAAATCAGCACTGACTGATCTCCCTGCGTATACCGGTATACCTGATTTGCCTCATCCCACACTTCTTTCTGTGGAACGCTTCCAAGTGATCCAAGCATGTGCAAAAATCCGATTCCATTGACTGCCATAAATACAATGTACGCCACTTCCACCGCCAGATATAACAATCCTTTGATCTTCTGTTTATGTACAAAATTTCCGAATCCCATCAGCAGCATCGACAGCTTCGTCTCGATTCCACCCTCTCTGACTGCCCGCATACATGTGTATGGTGTCGAAAACTGACTTGCCTTCTTTTTGAATTTCAACATCCCTCTTCACCTCATCTAAATTCCATCGCTGTTCATCGCTTCATTCATTGCCTCGGTCTGCTCAGCGGCATTTTCGTGTGTCACACTTCCATTCCGGATTCCTTTTCCCATATTTTCTACCGGAACCCAGCAGTTGTTCATCTTCGCCACAAACGGCTGAAGAATAGAAGTCTTATTAAATGTGTCATTCTGTGCCGACACAAGCGGATCTTCTGCGATTTTTTCCTCTGCCAGAAGGTCTGTGTTGCACGGGATCACATTTCGCAGTTCATAATGCGTCATCTGCGCCTCGGCAGATCCGAGGTACACTGCAAGTTCCACCGCGGCCACCATATGTTTGCTGTATGGATTTACCCCGACTGCCTTCGATCCCGCATAAGACATCATCTGCTTTTCTTCTCCGTTTAAGGTAAAGGAAGGAAGCGCCGCAGCTCCCATATTTTCCCCGAGCGCCTCCTGCACTGCGTTCGCATCTCAGGAGCCGGAGAAGATTGCGGAGATACTTCCATCCCTGAGACCTGCAAGCCCGGATCCGTCTGCATCGATCTTAAAGTTTGGATTTGCCGCAAGATCTACAAGATACTCTGTCACATCAACCGCTTTCTCCCCTGCAAAATCTACCCCTTTTGACTCATCCGTCCCGTCTCCGAATAAGGTACAGCCATTTCCGATATAAAATGCCGGTGTGTACCAGGAGTTTGTCAACGGAAATGCAACTGTGCCCTTTTTAAGCATCGTATCGAGATTCTGAATATCCTCCTCTGAAAAAACGCTCTTGTCATAGTACAGAAACCATGTGTTTGTCGTAAACGGTACTCCGTAAAGCGCGTCATCCTTGATCAGTGATGCCAGCACTTCCTCCGAGTTCGTCTGCTCAATCTGATCCCGGTATTTCCCACCGAATTTTGCCAGTGCATTTGCATCTGTCATCGTCGTCAGCGTATCATTCGCATACATAAATACATCCGCGCTCGCCTCAGGATCCTGCGCCACCTGGCTCGCCGCCGTCGCCTCATCCGCAACCCCGTAGACAAATGTAATGTCCCACTCCGGATGCAGTTCTGCGAACTCCTCACACGTCTTCTGCAGCCATTCTCCGCTCTCTTTTGACTGATCTTCTGACGGAGACCATACCATCAGACGCACCTTTTCCGCTTTTCCTGCCTCACTGTCCTTCTCCGGTCCTTCACCGCAGCCGGAAACTCCCATCGCTGCGATCACTGCCGCCATCATCAGCGCCACTCCTCGCTTCTTCATGTTCCATTCTCCTTTTACCTTCGTCTTATTTATTTGTTTCGTATTGTTTCGTTACTTGTAATATACCTCACACATTTATAAACGTCAATATCATGTCTTATTTTCTCTATTTTTTACAGTTTTTAAATATACTTTTTGTGCATTTTGATTGTATTTTATGATATTCTCCTTATTTCCTCCCTTTTTCTCATTCAGGAAACCAACTTTGCGAAACAAATCGATTCAAAATAATTGCTTTTTAGGATCAGATTCGCTATAATATTCTTATCTTTACGAGGAAAATCAACAGAAACATTAGAAATATCGAAAGGCAGACCTATGGCTACAATACAAGATATCGCCGATAAACTGGGTGTTTCAAAAGGAACCGTCTCCAAAGCGATCAACAACGCACCGGATATCAGCGAAACTTTACGAAAAACAATTTTAGACACCGCCGTTGAGATGGGATACTCCAGACTCCGGCGGCAGAAAAATGATGCGAAGAAATTTTGTATCATCATCGAAAATATGGAATACGAAGAGCCCCACCAGTTCGGCTACGACTTCATCATCGGCTTCCGGCAGATGGCAGAACCGGCAGGATACATCGTCGACGTCATCCGCATGGACGAACAGACACAAAAAAAGACGCCGTACGACGTCTTCATGCTCCAGAACGACTACATCGGGGCCTTTGTGCTCGGTTTTTCCCTTGCAGACCCCTGGATGAAAGATTTTAAGACGAGCCACACACCAACCGTGCTCTATGACAACTACATTCCCGCCAATCCCTTCATCGCTTCCATTGGAATCGACAACAACGAAGGAATGACACTTGCTGTTTCGCACCTAAAGGAACTCGGTCACAGAAAGATCGGCTATTTGAGCAGCGCCCTCGGTTCTCACATCATGCAGGTTCGCCACAAAGCATTTTTCCATGCCATGAAACAAAACGACCTGCACACCGAGCCAACCTACGCAGGTTCTTCTTACTACATTACCCAATGCGTCGAGAAGCACCTGCCGTGCCTGCTCCAGATGGGAATGACTGCAATTATCTGCAGCCACGACCTGATCGCCAACGCAGTTATGGTGCAGTGCCAGCAGCTGGGCTATCATATCCCTCAGGATATCAGCATCATCGGTTTCGATGATCTGCCCCTCTGCGCCTACACTTCGCCGCCGCTCACTACGATCCGCCAGGACCGGACAGAGCTCGGCAAATGCGGTTACTATGCGCTGGACAGTATTTTAAACAACGTATCCATCGGAACGATACTGCTGCACGCACAACTGATCGAGAGAAACTCCACCGGTGAAATTTAATGCAGCCTCCTTTTTCCCTCTGTGGATAAAAGCTTCTAAAATTATACAAAAAGGTCGTGATCCCTGAACTTTCAAATCTGAATTTTCAAAGATTACGACCTATATGTTATTTTACACTGTCTAGACAAGCTCTAAATTTCCCTCCACTGCGGAAAACTCTTCTGTGGCTTCATTTCTCCAGGCGACATCCATGCCATCTCTTTCGATGACAATTTCTTTTCGCTCTGATAGTATTTCCTCATATCTGCATTCTATCATAATCAGACACACGAACCAATCCTGATCAGAAGTTTCCAATCAACAGATTTTCCTTTTTATATGTATTCCAAAACACTCCCCGGATTGACGTGATTACTTTTAACTTTCCAATTTCTCATTCCTGTAAAATATAATTGCACACACAAATAAAGCCGCAACCCTTGATTTTTCAAGAATCACGACTTCTATACTGCGGATGACAGGAATCGAACCTGCACGGTCTCCCACTAGATCCTAAGTCTA
>CAUWEA010000023.1:0-31370 GCA_963557735.1 uncultured Faecalimonas sp.
GATATTATGAATTGAAAAAGTTTCTCTTTCAACTCCTTTCAGTGATAAAGGAAGTAAAGAAGTATCTTTTGAAGGAAGAAGAAATTTTGCTGGATCCTGAGTTTATTTATTATGAAAAAGGAGAATTTTTTTTCTGCTTTTTGCCATGCCATGATGGAGAGATGAAGAAAGCTTTTCGGAGGATGGCAGAATATTTTGTAAGTCAGGCAGATTACAGAGATAAGGAATGTGTATTTCTTGCATATGAACTACATAAGATTTCCATGCAGGAAAATTATTCAATAAAGCAGATTCAGGAATTGTTGGAAACAGACTGGAAAGAGCAGATCGAACAAATGCGGCCGAAACAGAATGGATATATCACTGAGGAAGAAATCAGAGATGAAAATGACTGGGAAGATGGAAAAAATATCGTATTGCGGGAAAGAAATGGATGGTTTGCAGAAGTGAGAAAGCAGACGAAAAAGATTCTGGGGAAAAAGAAAAAATGGGGAGAATGGGAAGAATTAGAGATACTGCGGGATGAAGAAGCCGAGTAGAGGAAATATTGTAAAGAATCCTGAAAGATGCTTGACACATGCTTCTTTTTGCTTAATACTAATAATTAAATGTGACTTTATAAAATGAAAATGGTGGTAGGATGTGAAGCAGGAGAAGAAAGCAGTCTGTACAATAGCAGTGATCGTGATCAATATTTCAGTATTTCTAATCCTCTCCTTTCAGGGGATGACAGAAGACGGGATTTTTATGTTTCAGCATGGAGCAATGTATGTTCCGAGTGTAATGAAAGACGGTGAGTATTATCGTCTGTTTACAAGTATGTTTCTGCACTTTGGGTTTGAACATTTGATGAATAACATGTTTATGCTGGGAGTGATCGGATGGAATCTGGAATTAGAGATCGGAAGATGGCGGTATCTTACAATCTATTTGCTAAGTGGTCTGATGGGGAATATTTTATCCGCATGGATAGATATACAGACAGGAGAATATGCGATTTCTGCCGGTGCATCTGGAGCAGTCTTCGGTGTAGTTGGAGCATTGCTTTATGTTGCGTTCAAGAACAGAGGAAGGATTGGAAGAATCAGTGGCAGAGGACTTGCTTTTATGGTTTTGTGTAGTCTGTATCTCGGATTTACAAGTACCGGAGTAGATAATGCGGCACATATCGGGGGAGTGATCGGCGGTATTTTGCTGGCAGCACTTTTATACCGCAGGAGGAAGGCAGTAACTGGCAGCGCGGAAACTACGAAAGTGGAAGAGTCACTGTAAAGACAGAGCCATATCCAGGCTTTGAAGTGACTGTCAGTCTGCCGTGGTGAGAATCAACGATCCGTTTGCAGATTGCCAGCCCAAGTCCGGTTCCATTTGTCTTATAAGATGTAAATGGGGAGAAGATGGTCGGAATCTGTTCGGGGGTAAGACCACATCCATCGTCGCTGATTTCCACAAGGATTTGCTGCTCATGAGAAGATGCTTTTAGTTTGATATGGCCTTTACCGGATACTGCATCTTTTGCATTGCGGAGAAGATTTAAAAATACTTCCTGAAGTTTTCTCTGATCTCCGGTCAGGTCGGGAAGTTTTTCTTCGATCTCAGAACAGAATTCAATTTCCGTGTGCTCAAGAGAAAGGGCAAAAGAAAGAGCGATGTGTCTGAGAAATACGGAGAATGGAAAAACTGACAGATTCAGGTGTTCACCATGATTATAGGAAGAAAGTTCATCCAGAAGTCCGCAGATATACCGGACATCTTCAAGGGTGTCTGACCAGTGCCGTATTTCTGCAAGCTGTGGATGCTGGTTTTCCATTAGCTGTAGAGAACTGTATACAAGTGTCAGTGGATTGCGGATTTCATGCGAAATCTTTGAGATGGTAAACTGGTATTCTTCTATTAATTTTTTAATCAGTATCTGTGCTTCGGGATTTTGCCGGGCAAGGCATTTTAACTTTTGTGAATCTGTTGTATTCAGCATACAAATCACCTCTCTGAGACGAGTGTAACATTGTAGTCACATGGATTCAACTATATTCCGACGACAAAGTTCGACAGAAGAGAGTCGGTCAGGGATGAGGATAGAAAAAACGAAAGAAGGAAAAGTAATGAGAGACGAAAATTGTATTTTTTGTAAGATAGCAAATGGAGAGATTCCATCGGCAACACTTTATGAGGACGAGGATTTCAGAGTGATTTTAGATCTCGGACCGGCGTCAAAAGGACATGCGCTGATTTTGCCGAAAGAACATTATAAAGATCTGTATGAGCTCGATGATGAGGTGGCTGCAAAAGCGTTTGTCCTGGCGAAACAAATGATCACAAAGTTGACGAAAGTGCTTGGATGTGAGGGATATAACATTGTGCAGAATAATGGAGAACTGGCAGGGCAGACTGTTTTTCATTTTCACATGCATTTGATCCCGAGATATGAAAATGATAATGTTGGATTGGGATGGAATGTTGGCACACTTACAGAAGAAGATAAGTCAGAGATTCTGTCGAAGTTAAGCGAGCAGTAAGATAGAATGGAGTACCTGGGTGAATCAGAAATTAAGTGAGAATATAGATTTTAATACGGCATATGACAAGTATGTAAATCTCGTTTTCCAAACAGCATTGAATTACTCCGGCGATTACCATGTAGCAGAAGAGGCTTCTCAACATGCATTTATGCAGTTGTATATTCAGTTTGAACAGATTGCAAATGGGAATATGAAATCATGGCTGATTACAACAACAAAGAACTATGTGCTGAATTACAATGAGAAGGTCAAATGGGAACTTACAGATGAGAATATCGTAGAATTATGTGACAAAAAGGAAGTGGCTCTCAGTACAGAACAAAATGTTTTTATAAAGCAAAAGGAAGAGAACCATATGTTACTGGAGAAAGAAATTTTTACTCAGCTGTATAAGAAAAATCCAAGATGGTGGCAGGCGGTAGTGCTGGCATATATCTATGAAGTGCCTCAGGAGGACATTGCAGTAAAAATGCGGATGGAATTAAATGCCCTGCATCAGATGCTCTATCGGGCAAGAAAATGGATCATGAAGAATTACAGAGAGGAATTTGAAGAGAGAATCTGAAAAACTGCCACAAAGTGATTGCCTGTACGGAAGATAGTTTTCATTATCGACCAATTAAACAAACTATTTTGCAGAACCATTCATTTTGTGACAGTCTTTGATTTTTATAACAAGCAGATTATTTACAAACAGATTCGATCAGTCCAACGATCGTATCGATGGAGTTTTGCTGACTGGACTGCTCCATTGCTTTTATATAGGACTCTCTGTTGCGGAACAATGCCTGCAGAGAATTAAGTAAGGTTGATTTGTTTAATTCTTCTTCTTCAAGAACTTTGCTGAATCCCTGACGTTCAAAAGAACGTGCATTTAAGATCTGGTCTCCGCGGCTTGCATTTGCAGAAAGAGGAATCAAAAGATTCGGTTTGTGCAGGGCAAGCAGTTCGCAGATGGCATTTGCACCTGCGCGGGAAATAACGACATCTGCCAGTGCAAACAAGTCTTTTAATTCAGACTTGATATATTCAAACTGGACATAGCCATCGAGTGATTTGAGAGATTCGTCTACTTTATCTTTTCCACAGAGATGTACTACATGGAAATCCTTTAGCAGTTCAGGCAGGATTTCGCGGACAGCGTTGTTGACAACAACAGATCCGAGACTTCCGCCAATGATCAGAATTACTGGTTTTCCGGCAGAGAGACCGCAGAATTTTAATGCGGCATCTGCATCTCCGGTTAAAAGCTCCTGGCGGATTGGAGATCCGGTGAAAACTGCTTTTTCCTTTGGAAGATGTTCCAGTGTCTCCGGGAAATTACAACAAATCTTTGTTGCAGCAGGAATGGAAAGTTTATTTGCCAGTCCCGGAGTCATGTCGGATTCATGGATAATGGTTGGAACTTTACATTTCTTTCCCGCCATCACAACAGGGACGGTTACAAATCCTCCTTTCGAAAATATGACATCCGGCTGCAATTCTTTGATCAGTTTTTTAGCTTCTCCGAATCCTTTTAGTACGCGGAATGGATCTGTAAAATTTTGAAGACTGAAGTACCGGCGCAGTTTCCCGGAAGAAATTCCGTGATAAGGGATACCGAGCGGTTCGATCAGCCCTTTTTCCATGCCGTTATAAGAGCCGATATATTGAATATCATACCCCAGTTCCTTTAGGCGGGGAAGAAGGGCGATATTAGGTGTTACATGTCCGGCAGTTCCTCCGCCGGTAAGAATAATACGTTTCATGATGTTCCTCCGAATCTTTTCTTCTATATCTAAGAATCATATTAAACGGATTTGAGAAAATGTCAAGGAAAAAGAAAAACAGTGTGGAGCAGCAAAATAAAAAACAGAATGAAAAATAAAATTCTTTTTGAGAGAAAGTGAGGTGCCAGATGGAAGAAAAATTCAAACAGTTTTTGAAAAAGCAGATGGAAGAAGAGGCAGAGCAAATAGAGAAAGAAGTTCTTTCAAATGAATCTTTAAAAGGGATTCAGGCGCCGGATACATTGCGGGAGGCACTGGCAAAAAGTATCAAGGAATATGAGGAGAAGCGGGCAGAGACTGCAAAAATTCATCACGGAGCGGGTGACTGTGAGATATCAGAAGAGGTTGGAATCAGCATTGAAGCATTCTGTGAGAAGCTTTCGGAAGAAGACCGCGAATCGTATTTGAGGTGGAGAGCAGCGGAAGAAAAGAAGAAAGCAAAGAAAACGAGGAGCATCTATCATTTCCCGAAGAAGAAAAAAGCCATCATGGTGGTCGCTGCGACAATGGTGCTGGTATTGGCAGTTGGTATGACAAGTGTCGGTGGAAGGCCATACTGGCTGAAAGTTGCGGATTTCATGTTGGGAAATGAGAATACAGTAAAAGTTAATACAGAAGGGGAAGACAGATTAGAAACAACAAAAGTAGATGAAAAAGAGGCATATGAACAGATCAAAGAAGAGTTGGGGATTGAGCCTGTGCAGTTGCAGTATATGCCGCCGGGGATGAAGTTTGATAAATGTGTTATAGAGAAAGAGCTGGGGACTGCAAAGTTGCTTTATTTATATCAGGACAAGATATTTGAGTATGAAATCTGTTACCAGTACAGTGATGTAGCCAGAAGTATTTCAACAGAGGATGACTGGTTGCAATCATATAAAGAAGAAAAAGATGGCGTGGAAATTGATATTAGAGAATTTCAAGTAGAGAATGAAGAACAAAAAATGTACAGTGCTACTTTTGAGGAAAAAGATGTATTATATCGGTTAAGAGGAATAATCAATAGGGAAGAAATGGAAAAAATTGTAGAAAATTTATTTTTTTCTTAAAATCGCGTAAGTTTTTCGCTGCTCAGCTGTTTACTTAAATAGAGGAGGAAAGAAGAATGAAAAAGAAAATAGTAATGTTTTTTACAGCATGCTCTATTATTGTAAGTATGGGTTTAGCAAACGTGAGTCAGGTAAAAGCGGAATCAAATTTAACTAAAGATATAATGGCAGAAGGGAGCACAAGTGAAAATGTGCGGGGCCAGTATCTTATGGAAGGAACGACAACAATACGAAATGCAGGAAAAGGAATTGTAGCAGCGGGAGGCGATACAACAGCACAGAGAATTGTTGATAAAGTTCAGGTTGCTGTGATTGTAGAGCAGTATAATAACGGTTCGTGGTCACAAGTTTACACATGGAGAGAAACAGCCTATAATACGGCAATTGCAAGTACGAGTAAAGTGTTAAATGTTCCAAGAGGTTACTATTACCGCGCCAGAGGTATTCATTCTGCCAACACAGATGTGGCAAATTCTTTCACAGATGGAATCTGGATGGGTTAATCTTAATTAATCCCCGTCTGTTCGCGCATTACATAACCTAAGCAGGCAGACAAGAAATTTGTCATCTAAAAACAAAATATAGTAAAAATGAAAGGGACTATCTCAGTCTCTGCATCCGGTATGTTTGGGGAATGATTTATACCTGCAAAAAAACCTGTCATTTTCCAATAGAAAACGCCACACAAAAAACCGAGAAAAAGGTAAATACTACATAGTTGGATGCGGAGACTGAGATGGTCCCTTTGCAACATGAATAACAATTGGAAAAGGCAAAAGAGACGAGATTCACAGAAGATGGAATGACGTTGCTTTTGCCTTTGTTCTCGTATTATTTGCCGGTAGCTTCTTTTAATGCCTGCGCAAGCTGATCCGGGCAGGAGGTTGATTTTGCTCCGCAGCGGATTCCTTCCATGCGGGCGATCGCATCGTCTACTTTCATTCCTTCTACAAGGCGGGCAACTCCCTGCGTATTTCCGGAGCATCCCCCGATAAATTCTACGGATTTGATCGTATCTCCGTCTAAGTCAAATTTGATTTCTCTGGCGCATACACCGTGTGTTTTGTATTCCATGACAGAACCTCTCTTTCATTTAGATTCGATAAACTTCTTTTTTATTATAGCAAACAGAGGTGGAAAATACTAGCATCCGGCTGGATTTACCCCAAATAGTAATTATCCTCAGCCAGAACCGTGGAAATTTACTGGAATGCAGTGATAAAATGAAGCAGAGATGAATCAAAAAGGATCACGGTATGGTATCTTGACGGTTGATAAGATGGTAGGAGATGGATGGGTTTATTAAATGTGAAAATAAATGTGCCGGGATACTAGGTATTGAGGAGATTTTTTGATATAATCGAAAGAAAAAAGAATGATACTTAGGAGGAATAGAGATGATCGTAGGAATTATCGGAGCGATGGAAGACGAAGTGGCAATTTTAAAAGAGAAAATGGAGATCCATGAGGTTGCGGAGAAAGCATCGATGACTTTTTGTAAAGGAATGCTCTGCGAGAAGGAAGTTGTTGTTGTACAGAGCGGGATCGGGAAAGTAAATGCGGCAATCTGTGCACAGATACTTGTAGACAGATTTCATGTCGATGCGCTGATCAATACTGGAATTGCAGGATCTCTTAATGCTGCGATTGATATTGGGGATATTGTAATTTCCAAAGATGCAGTACAGCATGATGTAGATGCATCTACTTTTGGGGATCCGGTAGGGCAGGTTCCGAACATGGATGTGCTGGCATTTCCGGCAGATGAAAGACTTGCAGAGCTTGCAAAAGAGGCAAATGAGGAGGCAAATCCGGATATCCATACATTTGTAGGAAGGATTGCAAGTGGGGATCAGTTTATTGCGGAAGCAGGAGTGAAGCAGAGGATCATCGACCGGTTTGGCGCGGACTGTGTGGAGATGGAAGGTGCATCGATCGCACATGCGGCATATTTGAACAAGATTCCGTGTGTCATTCTTCGAGCAATTTCTGACAAAGCCGACAATAGTGCGGAGATGGATTATCCTGCATTTGAACAGAAAGCAATCGAGCATTCTGTAAGGCTTGTCCAGAATTTGCTTCCACGTTTATAAGAAAAAATAGAAGTAATTCTGTCGAATTTTGATGAACGATTCAGGGGTCGCTCCTCTTTTTCTTCGGGCATTACTGTCCTATAATGGGTACAGAATCAGTAATGAGAAGAAAGAAGGAGGGACTCTTTTATGTTCAAGACAATGTTAGACACACAGATGATTTTTTATCTTATGGGGGTGATCGGAGGAATCGGGCTGCTTGGTAAGCTGGTTTCGGAATGGACGCTTCGGAATCTGGTGCGGGCTGCAGAAAATATGTCAAAGAGCAGTCACCGTTTTATGAAGCTTGTCCGGGCAAAGTTTGAACATGCATGCATGGTCAGTGATAAGGTAGATAATGTAAGTGCATTTGTAGAAAAATTCATTCATGAATATCGTTCCGTCGGGCTTCGTCTGCATACATGGCAGCAGCTGGAACGTCAGTCAATCCGGTTTGTCGGGGTTTTGGGGCTGATTGGGGCTGTGATCAGTTACAGTGTTTATGGAATGGGTGAGCAGGCATTCCGCTATGCAGCATTCGGCGGAATTGAGATGGTTCTTTTATTTTTGATCTGCCAGGCGACAGATGAGAGATATAAAGCAGAAATGCTGCATGTCTATATGGTTGATTATCTTCAGAATGTATGTGCGCACCGTTATCAGAAAACGGTTCAGGGAGAAGAACGGAAAGACAGAGAGAGATGGCAGAACGGACAGGAAGAACAGCAGCAGACAGAAAGTGGGATCCGTCAGGAGAAGCTGGTGCAGGCAAAAGAAGGAGAGCAGACGGAAGATCTGGTTTCAGAAAAGGCGCAGGAGAAAGCGGACAAAAGAGAGGCCGGAGTATTTGCGGAAGCAAAACAAGAGGAGCGGACATCTGAGGAAGTTATGGACAAGATGGAAAATGACCTGAAACGGGAGGCAATGATCCGGGATATCTTAGAAGAGTTTTTGGCTTGATAAACAGAGTACCATTTGATAAAATAAATATGATTATGAGGCATATTTAGAAGGAGAGATAACGATGGCAAATAAAGTAAGATTTGACTATTCAAAAGCGAGTAAATTTATCAGTGCTCACGAAGTAGAGTATATGAAAGAACTGACATTGGCTGCAAAAGAGAAATTAGTATCTAAATCAGGGGCAGGAAATGATTTTCTTGGCTGG
This sequence comes from uncultured Faecalimonas sp., assembly GCA_963557735.1. Taxonomy (GTDB): domain Bacteria; phylum Bacillota; class Clostridia; order Lachnospirales; family Lachnospiraceae; genus Faecalimonas. The sequence goes on from CAUWEA010000023.1 coordinate 8,578, forward strand.
ATCGATCTTCCGGTAGATTATGACAAAGAGGAATTTGCACGGATCCAGAAAGCTGCTGCAAAGATCCAGAGCGATTCAGAGGTTCTTCTTGTAATTGGAATCGGAGGTTCTTACCTTGGAGCAAGAGCTGCAAATGAATTTTTGGGACATAATTTCTATAATGTGATTTCCAAAGAAATGCGCAAGACACCTGAGATTTATTATGTCGGAAACAGCATCAGCAGTACTTATATCAGACATCTGATCGATGTGATCGGAGACAGAGATTTCTCGATCAATATGATCTCCAAATCAGGAACAACGACAGAGCCGGCGATCGCATTCCGCGTATTCAAAGAATTACTTGAGAAGAAATACGGAAAAGAAGAGGCAGGAAAGAGAATTTACGCCACAACGGATAAGGCAAGAGGAGCTTTAAAGAATCTTGCAACAGAAGAAGGGTATGAGACATTTGTTGTTCCGGATGATGTCGGAGGACGTTTCTCTGTTCTGACAGCAGTAGGTCTTCTTCCGATCGCAGTCAGCGGTGCTGATATTGAGAAACTGATGGAAGGCGCCCAGGCAGCAAGAAAAGAAGCGCTGGAGGCTGATTTCTCAGAGAACAGTGCGTTACAGTATGCAGCAATCCGTAACATTTTACTTCGCAAAGGAAAAGAAATCGAAATCGTGGCAAACTATGAGCCAAGCCTTCATTATGTGTCAGAGTGGTGGAAACAGCTTTACGGTGAGAGCGAAGGAAAAGACCAGAAAGGAATTTTCCCGGCAGCAGTCGATCTGACAACCGATTTACATTCTATGGGACAGTTTATTCAGGATGGAAGCCGTATTTTATTCGAGACAGTTTTAAATGTGGAAACTCCAAAAGAGGAGATCCTGATCAATGAGGAGCCGGTAGATCTTGACGGATTAAACTATCTGGCAGGAAAATCAGTGGACTTTATCAATAAGAGTGCAATGAACGGAACAATCCTTGCACATACAGACGGAAATGTTCCGAATTTAATGGTACATATCCCAGAGCAGAATGAATTTTATCTTGGACAGTTATTCTATTTCTTTGAATTTGCCTGCGGTGTGAGCGGATATTTATTAGGAGTAAATCCATTTGACCAGCCGGGTGTGGAAAGCTACAAGAAAAATATGTTTGCGCTTCTTGGCAAACCGGGATTTGAAAAAGAACGCGAAGAATTGTTAAAGAGATTATAAGCGGGAAACGACAGAGGAAGTGGCAAGTTGCTATCAAGACAGATATTACAGAGAACGATCAATGAGATGAAAGAAATTGTGGCAGCAGAAATGTCTTTATGGAACGAAGAGGGAAAGATTTCTGTGAAAACACCGGGGGCAGATGAGCGCGCAGAAGAGCGTGTTCTGCGCCATATTGCAAGGTGGAAGGAGCAGATGGAAAAAGATGGCGGTGAGATTTCAGAAGCCATTGAGCAGGAAGCAGCATTTTTCCCGGTACAGAACCAGATGGAGGAGCTGGAATATGTTCTGGTCATCCAGGGGAGTGCGGAGGACATAAAGGTAATTGGCCGTTTATGTGTAAGCCAGATCAGAAATCTGATCACGGCTTACCGGGAACGGATGGACAAAAACAATTTTCTGCAAAATCTTCTTCTTGACAATTTCCTTCTGGTGGATATTTACAACAAGGCAAAGAAGCTCGGAATTGCGATCGAGGCGCGGAGAGTTGTCTTTCTGATCGAGCCTAAGAAAGAAGGAGACAGCATTGTCATGGAGACAATGCGCGGACTTTATGCGACGGGCACAAAAGACTTTATCACGGCAGTGGATGAGGGACATATCATTTTCATCAAGCATCTTGAAGTGACAGATGGATATGAGGAGATCAGCCATGTCGCCAAGACGATCACAGATACATTGAGTGCCGAGGCGATGATGAAGGTCCGGGTTGCTTATGGAACCGTGGTGGAAGAGCTGAAGGATGTTTCCAAATCGTATAAAGAGGCGTCGATGGCGCTTGATGTAGGAAGAATTTTCTACAGTGAGCGTACGATACTGGCCTACAATGAACTTGGGATCGGGAGGCTGATTCATCAGCTTCCGAACTCCCTCTGTGAGATGTTTCTGAAGGAAGTATTTCACGGGGACGCTTTTGAGCAGTTCGATGAGGAAACGCTGGTTACTGTGTATAAATTCTTCGATAATAATTTGAATGTATCGGAGACAGCGCGCCAGTTGTACATTCACCGGAATACACTTGTGTACCGGCTGGAAAAGATCCAGAAATCAACCGGGCTGGATGTGCGAGTGTTTGAGGATGCACTTACATTTAAGATTGCGATGATGGTCGCAAGTCATATTAAAAAATAAAATGGGATATTCCGGATATTTAGAAACGTGGGACAGCAGGCTGCGTTTCGGAATGTTTGGAATATCCTTTTTTAGAGCAGGGAGAAAATATTTTTTATTATTTGTAGAATATAAGTAAACAGAGAAACAGAAGGACTCCGAAGATTTGGAAACAGAGGAATGGGGAGACAGAAGATGAGACGGATTTTACTGGTAGAAGACCAGCGTGATATGAGAGAGCAACTGGCAGAGATTTTGCGGGAAGAACAGTATGAAGTGGCGGAGGCAGACGGAGTACAGAGGGGGTTCTGGGAGTTTCAGAAGCGGCGGATGGATCTGTGTATTCTGGATATCGGGCTTCCGGATGGAGACGGGTATGAGCTTTGCAGGAAAATAAGAACCTGCTCGGCAGTTCCGATTATCTTTCTGACAGCATCATTTGAGGAAGAGCAGGTAATCCGGGGACTGAAGATGGGGGCGGAAGATTATATCGGAAAACCGTTCCGATTAGGTGAACTGCTGGCAAGAGTTGAAGTACAGCTGAAAAAAGCAGAGAAAGATGGCAAAAAGGAGTATGTGACCGGGGCATTGAGACTGGAGACAGAAAGCTGCCGGATCTATCAGGGAGAAGCGGAACTCATGCTTACACCTGCAGAATATCGCCTCTGCCATGAGCTGATCAGACGGAGGGGAAGTGTAGTCAGCCGGGAACAACTGTTGGAGAGTATCGGCGTATCCTTAGACGGAGTAGAAGATAACACGCTGACCGTCTATATCAGTCGTCTGAAGAAAAAACTGGGAACATTTCATGGAGAATCTTATATTGAGACAGCACGTGGATTTGGATATTGCTGGAACTGTGCTGTGTATGAGCGATGATTCAAAGTTAAGGAAGAAAGATGCAAGGTGGACAAATGAAAACATATCGGGAATGGAGAAGGCTTAACAGAATCTGGTGGGGAGCAGGCATTTTTGTTCTGTTCCTCTTTTGGGCTGGCATAGGAATGAATGCATATCGGATAGAAATGCATGACAGAATGCTGTTCGGGATATTAGTGGAAAATAAGATAGCAGAGGAGCAGATGCAAAACATTGTGTCACAGTTGACAGAGGCGGACGCGAAGTGGACAAATGGAAAGAAAGAAGCGATGGAGAAACGTGGCGAAATCTATCTGGAGCAGTCCGGCTATGCGAAGACAAGAGGAATCATCAGGAATGAAAATTTGAGAGAAGAACTGTGGTGGGGAATTGTAGTGTGGATCTTTATGTGTGCGGGTGGATTTTTGCTTCTATATAGCTGGAGAAAGCGGATAGAGAGCGGGGTGCAGAGCTTTACAGAAGGAATCGAGAGGCAGAGTGAGGAAAGGAAACATTCAGAAGAAAAGCGGGAACAGATTTGGGAGGAAGACAGTTTGTTTTCAGAACTGGAAGTTCAGATTGGGATGCTGGAAGACCGCAGAGACTGGCAGATTGCGTGCGCCAGAAAGGAAAAAGAAGGAATGGGAGAGCTGCTTGAAAATATGGCGCATCAGTTAAAAACCCCGGTTTCTGTGACACAGTTATATTTGGAAGCGCTGCTTCGCAAAGAAACGGACACGGTGAAAAGACAGAAGCTTGAAGTGTGTGTAGGAAGAATGGAGGAATTGACAGAACTGATCACTGCACTGTTAAAAGAGGGGAAGATGCAGGCAGGGAAAATACAGATGGAAAAACAGGAGCAGTGTCTGGATACTGCCCTGAAGCAGGCATGGAACCGTGTGCAGATACTGGCAGAGGAGCGAAAGATCCAGTGTCGGTTTTTCGGGGAGGAGGAAATATTTTTTGCATATAATCTGAGGTGGATGACGGAGGCATTTGAAAACCTTTTGAAAAACGGTATTCTGCATGGAAAAGAAGGCAGTGTGTTGGAGGTGCGCTCAGAAAAGCAGGCAGGATTTTTACAGATCCAGATCAGGCAGAAAGGGGATCAGGTCATAGAAGAAGAGAAGAGACATTTATTTGAGCGGTTTTACTGTACGAAAGACAGTGAACACAGAGGAGGAAGCGGGATCGGACTTCATTTGGCAAAAATGATCATCGCCCGGCATCATGGAACGATTTCTTTGGAAAATACAGAAGAAGGAGTATGCTTTCGAATCTGTTTTCCGATTTTTGACCGGCAGTATTTCAACGATAGTCTGTCATCAGATTGTAAGGTAGGTGGATTATAATAGAGAAAAGATGAGGAGGTGGCATATGGCAGTTTTGAGAGCAAAAGAACTTACAAAAATCTATCAGGCGGGGAAGGTCTCTGTGCGCGCCCTCAATGGAATTTCCTTGTCGGTGGGGAAGGGAAGCTTTACAGCGGTGATCGGGAAAAGTGGTTCTGGAAAGACAACTTTGCTGAATGTGTTAAGTGGTCTGGAGATGCCGGACAGTGGAACAGTCTATCTTGGGGCGGCAGAGCTTACTGGATTAAAAGATAAAAAGATGGCTGCGCTCCGCAGGAAAAAGACCGGGTTTGTATTTCAGAAATTCTATTTGATTCCGGAATTTACTGTGTGGGAGAATATTTTGATTCCATTTTATCTGGATGATAAAAACCCAGAGATCGAATATGTGGAATTTCTTTTGAAAGAGATGCATATGTGGCAGCGAAAAGATTTTTTCCCAGGGGAACTGTCAGGCGGAGAACAGCAGAGAGCGGCGATCGTGCGTGCACTTGCAAACCGGCCGGAGATTGTATTTGCGGATGAGCCGACCGGAAATCTCGATGTGAAGAACAGCGAGGAGGTACTTGCGCTCTTTCAAAAATTGCAGAGACAGATCGGCCAGACGGTTGTGATGGTGACGCATGACATGGATATTGCAAGGAGAGCTGACCGGATCATCTGTCTGGAAGACGGGAAGATCGTATCTGATACGGAGGAAGAACATGAATGCAAATCTTAGAAGACTTACAAGAAAGGGACTGTTTCGGCGGAAGAAGAGCAGTTTTGCCATGCTGTCAGTCTGTACACTTTCGTTTCTTCTCGTTTTCAGTGTTCTGATTTTACAGAGCAGTCTGGCAGAAACAGAACTACGCCAGAGAGAGCGCTCTTACGGAGCGTGGGAGGCAGCTGTATTTACCGACAATATTCAGACAGAAAAGGAAGTAACGCGGCAGCCGATGGTAGCGCGAAGCGGGAAAATAGAAGTGCGTGCCTCCTATCCGATCGGAAATCTGGAAGGAAATGGAACGATCGGTGCGATCGATCAGCAGGCGGCGGACATTGGAAATTTAGAACTGACGGAAGGGCATTTTCCAAAAGAAAAAAATGAAATCGTAATAGAGATGAGTGCGCTGACGAAAATGGGGTATGATTATACACTGGGACAGAAGATTGTTGTCGACCTGAACTATCAGGATCCGATTTCAAAAGAACAAAAAAGTGAGTCAAGAGAGTTTATCCTGAGTGGAATACTCAAGGATTATTCCATGTACTGGATAGAAGGCAGGTATGAGTGGCCAACCGCATTTGCAAGAGGGGAAGATCTTCCGAAGGAGCAGAAAGAACAGATACTTCTGACAGATATCTCTGAAGAATATTATGGGGCGGTCACAGATTTAGAAGCTTTCTGTAAGAACGGTGTCATTTATAATGAAAATACTTACTATGAACTTTCAGAGAAAGAACAGAAAGTAAGTATTCTGGAAGATACGAATGTACTTCTGGCAGTTTTGTGTACGGCGTCTGCACTGTTGGTCTGGCAGATCTTTTCTGCTGCACTGAGACAGCGGGAGGCAGGGTATCGGATGCTCAGAGTGATCGGAGCGGATCAAAGACAGCTGCGGGAGGTGATTCTGAGGGAAGGAGCAATCTTCTGGGGCAATTCCCTTCTGGCAGGAAGTATTTCAGGCGTGGCAGGAACTTATCTTTTCCTATGGTGGATTCGGGAGAAACTTCACTTTGAACTTATCTTTTCTGTAGACCCGGGGCAGATTTTAATAGGAATCCTCAGTGTATCTGTCGCTGTCTGGCTCGGAATCGGAGGCGCTGTCCTGAGAATGCAAAGAGGGAAGCAGGCAGAGAATGGCAGTGAACAGAAGCGTCTGGATATGATCCGGAGAAAACAGAGAAGCTTCCGAAAAAAGGAAGTGTGGAACCGGGAACATGCGATGCACCCATTTCTTTGGGTTTGTTCGGTTGTCAGCACCTTTTTGTGTGTGGGGATGATCTACTCGGTGACTGCTGTTGTCAAGGACCGGGCAGATTCCTATGGGTATCAGTGGACACCGGATTATATTGGAAGAGGAATTTCTCAAGAGTATATGATTCAGGAAGAAATACCCGAGCGCATGAAAGCTGTGCAGGGAATGAAAGAAGTCAATACGCTGCAAAAAGCATATCAGATTTCTCTTGCCTGGGAAGACATGGAAGAGACAGAGTATGTAAAATTGCACAGAAGGATGAAGGGGCAGGAAGGAAAGACACTCGAGACACAGGTGCTTGGTGTGGAAAAGGGAGAGCAACTTTTTCAAAAGTATGCAAAAGAGCAGGAAGAGAAGACGTTGAATGAGGAGGCTTTCTGGGAGGGGGAGGAAGTCTTGATCTATCTTCCATCTATTTTGACAGACCGGGAGGAAAATATTGTAGACCGGTGGGAAGAGCCGCTTTCACTCTTTCATCAGGAACACCGGGAAACGACGATCCGGCAGGGGGATATCCTTACATTGACCGGAGCAGGCAGGGAGAAATCGGTGCTTGTCGGAGGGATCATCACAGAATTTCAGGCGCGGGACGCTTATGTGGCGGAAGCATTTTCGGAATATACGGTGATTGCAGCAGGAAATCTGGTGCAGGAACTCAACGGAATGGAAGAAGAGAAGACATACAGTTATGTGGAAGGATTTGCGGATCATTATGGGGATGCACATCTTACAGACCGGGAAATGTCGGTGATCATGAAAGAGGCAGAGACACAGTTCCCAAAAGCAGGTACGATCACAAATGAGAGGGTTCGAAGAGAACAGCTGAGAAAAGACTTGTTTGCAAGCATGTTTGGGGCAGTGTTCCTGCTTGCTGTCCTGCTTGTACTTTCCTGGCTGATCCAGTGGCAGATGGCAAGGGCAAAAGCAGCCGGGATTGGAAAGAAAGTAGGAATTTTGAAAGCACTTGGAATTCCAAAACGGAAGTTATGCCGGGTATACTGGAAGGAAACCATGAAACTCCAGCTGGGAGCAATCTTGTCGGTGATTCCATGTGGAGTAATGATCCAGTCGGTGTTATATTGGAGAAAGCTTGAGGGACTTGCGTGGGGAGATGGATGGCAGCCGCCGCAAGATTTCTATGGCTGGCTAGAGAAGATTATCTTTCCGACGATACAGAGGACGCCATGGGGATGGCTTGCGTTGATCTTTTCAGGGTATCTTCTGGTGACTGTGTATATTTCTTATCGGCCATATTGGAGGGAAATACACAGAGGGGTGATTGAAAATCTGAGGGAAGAATAAAAGAAACCTCCGAAATGGTGCACATGAACGGCATCATTTTGGAGGTTTTCTAATCTCTTGTGATTCCCATAAAAGTTGTTTTGCTCTGGAAATATCTCTGATTATTTATTTTTCTTTGTAGCTTCTTTGTTCTTTTTGTTATCGCTCTGCTCGTCTTTGTTCTTTTTGAATCTTGCGAAGAAGCCTTTTTTCTTTTCCGGCATCTCTAATTTTCCGCGAAGTCCCTTGACATCTGTGATATAGATACCGCTGAGGACTGCCTTGACCTCTTTTTTAACCGGGATCAGTGGGAAAATTCTTTCGTCGCACATCAGAGTCATTACTTTTGGACCAATCTTTGCCTTGACAACCGGAACTTTTGTTCTGCGCAGGTACTTCGGTGTGTTCTCTAACACGATGGCAGGGAAACCGGCTTCTTTCAGTTTCATATGCTTCTTATCAATAATAAGCATCGTTACGTTCTGTGCCATGGCATCTAACTGCTGCTGCTGTTCTGCCTGTTTCTTTTCTGCTTTTTTGCCCAAGAAGTACAATACGATCGCGCCGATGATCAGTACGGCTAAAACGATAAGTAATATAGTTACTGGTAAACTCACGATAGACCTCCTAGTATATAGTAAAATACATTTTTAGACAAATAGTATTGTAGCATTGTTTCTGAGGAAGTGCAAGCGATTTGAGCGACGCACCTTACTTTTCTGACGAAAAATGCGTATAATAGAAAGTAAGAAAAATGCGAAGAAATACAAAAGCGAGGTGGGGAAATGGCAGGAAATATTTGGAATGATCTCTGTATCGGAGCAGACTGGATGATGGATCATCTTGTCCTGATCAATATTCTGTTGTCGATTGTGATCATTTTCTTTCAGCGAAGGAAACCGCAGACCGTATGGACATGGCTGCTTGTACTTTATTTTATACCGATTCTCGGATTTGTCCTCTATCTTCTGATCGGGCAGGATTTCCGAAAGAGCCGGATGTTTAAGATGAAAGAGATCGAGGGAGAAGTAAATTACGCGGTCAGACGGCAGGAGAAGAGTATCCGCAGGAAGCAGTTCCGGCTCTCAAATCCGAAGATGGAACGGTTTGAAAATCTGATCTACTATAATCTGGAAGCTGCCAGCGCGGTGCTGACCGGAAATAACGATGTGCAGATCTACACAGACGGAAGGGAGAAATTCGCGGCGCTGATCCGGGAGATCCGCAATGCCAGGACCTATATCCATCTTCAGTATTACATTATCCGCAATGATGAACTGTGGCAGGCGATCAGCAGGGAACTGATCCAGAAGGCGAAGGAAGGCGTCGAAGTACGCGTTTTGTTTGACAGTATGGGATGCCGGGATATGAAGAAAAAGGACTGGGAAGAGTTAAATGCAAATGGGATCCAGACAGCAGAATTTTTCCCGGCGCTGTTAGGAAGGCTGCATCTGCGTGTCAATTACAGAAATCACAGAAAGATCGCGGTGATCGACGGAAGAGTTGGATTTGTCGGAGGATTTAATATCGGAAAGGAGTACATCGGGCTGAGTGAGAAATTCGGGTACTGGAGAGATACGCATCTTCGCATTGAAGGATCGGCGGTGACTTCGCTTGCAGTGCGGTTCGTGATGGACTGGAATTATGCGGCGAAGGACAATCTGTTTTTGCGGGATGAGCTGTTTGAAATTCCAGAATATACGAAGGATGGCACGGATCCGGTGCAGATTATTTCCAGCGGACCAGATTCGCACAGCGAGGAGATCCGGGATAACTATCTGAGGCTGATCCATAAGGCACGTCATCATATTTATTTGCAGACTCCTTATTTTGTGCCGGACGACTGTATTTTAGAGGCGCTCCGCATCGCGGCGAGATCAGGGATAGATGTGCGTATCATGATCCCGTGCAAGCCGGATCACCCATTTGTCTACTGGGCGTCCTATTCTTATCTCGGCGATATGATCGAGGCAGGTGCAAAGTGTTATGTATATAACAATGGATTTCTCCATGTCAAGGGACTGACAGTGGATGGACTTGTCAGCTGCTTTGGAACGGCGAATATGGATATCCGCAGCTTTGAGCTGAACTTTGAAGTCAACGCAGTGATCTACAGTGAGGAGACGACAAAGAAACTGGAGGAAGCATTCGAAAAGGATATAGAAGACTCCACACTGGTCACAAAAAGGATCTACGAAGAGCGCAGTCTTCTGATCCGCGGCAAAGAGCAGTTTTCACGTCTGCTGTCCCCACTTTTATAAGAAAATACAGATTCTAAAAGAACGATGAAATCTGACAAAATACCTTTCTTTCTGACTGGAATTATGATATAACTGAAAGAGCAGTCAAAATGTAAAAAGACCGCTCGAAAATGAAAGAATAAGAGGTAGGAACATGAAAAAGAAATTAACGGCACTTCTTCTCGGAGTGTGCATGACAGTAACACTGGCAGGATGTCAGAAGACGATCGAAGATGACAATGTAAAGATCAGTGAGTATAAAGGAATTGAAGTAGAGGGAATGGAACTGTCGAAAGTGACAGATGCGGATGTGGAGAACAGCATCCAAAGTACACTGGAGGCAGAGGCTGAGCGGAAAGAAGTGACTGACCGGGCGGCGAAGAAGGGGGATTCCCTTGAAGTGTCCTATGTCGGAAAGGCAGACGGAGAGACATTTGACCAGGGAGATCTTACTGTAGAAGTCGGAGGAGAAGGCTTTGTAGAAGGTTTCTCAGAAGGGATGGAAGGACATAAGTTAAATGAGACATTTGAGCTTCCGCTTACGTTCCCGGAAGATTATACACCGGAACTTGCAGGAAAAGATGCAGTGTTTACAGTGACGATCAATTCGATCACAGAAGTGATCCTGCCGGAACTGAACGATGAATTTGTACAGAAGATCTCCGATAATAAGGTAAAGAAAGTAGACGACTATAAGAAGCAGGTAAAAGAGGATCTGGAGAAATCCAATAAGAAGACAGTGGAATCCCAGAATAAGAACAGTGCATGGACAGCGGTTGTAAAGAATACGGAGCTGAAGAAAGATTTCAAAGATGAGATCAAAAAAGGTGTGGATGCGATGAAAGAGCAGTATACACAGATCGCAGAGATGTATTATCAGATCACGTTTGAAGAATTCTTACAGCAGACGAATATTACAGAAGACCAGTTTGTAGAAAAGATGGAAAAGCAGGTGACAGACCAGTTAAAGAGCAAGTATGCAAGCAAGCTGATCGCAAAGGAAGAGAAGCTGGAGCCTTCCGAAAAAGAATACGAGAAGAAATTTGATGAATATGCAGAGTCCTACGGATATGAAAACGGGGATGCCTTTATCGAAGCCAACGGAGAGGACGGCGAAGACAAGTTAAAGGAAAGCATTCTGTTAGACAAGGTTATGACATGGGTTTCTGACAATGCAGAATTTGTAGAGGCGAAGGAAGCAAAATAAGATCTGGATCAAAAGAAAGTGTAAGGGGAGAAGGAACAGTGCGGATTGCATATTGTGAGGATGAGCGCGCGCAGGCAGTGCTGACAGAAGAGATGATAGAGAACTGGTCAGAAGGACGGGGGCAGGAATGTTCGGTAGACATATTTTCCAGCGCAGAACAGTTTCTGTTTGAACTGGGAGAGGAAACGCTCGTGCCGTATGATCTGATCCTGCTTGACATCTCGATGGCGGGAATGGACGGGTTCACACTTGCAAGGCAGATCCGGAAGACGGACACGAACATCCGCATTGTTTTTCTGACTTCGGATCCAAGCCACGTATTTGACGGGTACGAGATCGAAGCGTGGAGATACCTGATGAAGCCGTTAAGTGAAGCGAAGCTGTATGAAATGCTGGATACGCTTGTGACAGAACTTGCAGACAGAGAGGAGCCGTATGTGCTTCTGGAAGTGGCAGGGGAGAGCATCAAGGTGGAACAGCGTCAGATCTTATATGTGGAGGTCGACGGACACTATACGACGGTGCACTGTGAAGACAGACAGCTGACGATCAAGGAAAGCTTTTCGGAAGTTTTAAATCGTTTAAACGGGGAGACAAAGGACGGGGAGATCCCGCCTTTTGTAAAATGCCACAGAAGCGCCGCGGTAAATTTATCGAAGGTCCGGCGGATCGGCAGACAGAGCTGTGTGTTAGCCGGGGATCTTGAAGTGCCGGTGAGCAGGGGAATGTATCAGCAGCTCAATCAGGCGTTCATCCGGGGAAATCTGTAAGGGAGCATCAGAGATGAGGATAGAAATCATAGGACTTACCGCAGTGGCAATGTTACTCTTACTTGTGATCATTGGATTTGTGATCCGGGCGATCATGCAGCGGCAGTATGAGAAAGCGCTGATCGATTATCAGAATAAAATCTTATCGCAGGAGATGGAGGAAGTACGAAGTATCTATATGACGATGCGGGGCTGGAGACACGATTACCACAACCATATGCAGTCAGTTAAAGCGTATCTTGCGAAAGACAATATAGAGGAAGCGAAAGCATATATCAACCGCCTGGAAGAAGACCTTGCGGACATCCGTCTGCTGTTTGATACCGGGAATCTGAATGTGGATGCGATCCTGAACGCGAAGATCTCACTGGCGTTAGAAAATGGGATCCGCTGTGATTACAAGGCAGTGATCCCGAAGCAGCTGTCAGTATCTGATATTGATCTGTGCGTTGTGATCGGCAACCTGATCGACAATGCGGTCGAGGCATGCAGGTCAGTGAAGCCGGAAGAACAGTTTCTCAGGCTGTATATCGCACCACTGAAACAGCAGCTCTATATTACTGTGACAAATGCCACCAGTGAGGTGGTGCGAAAGCTGGATGAAGAGTATATTTCCAAAAAGCGCGGTGATCACGGACACGGTCTGAAACGGATCAACAATGTTGTAAAAAAATATGACGGCTATATCAACCGGAAGAACGAACCAGGTGTGTTTGTGACGGAGATCATGCTGCCATTATAGAGGACAGATACCATTCATGCGCGGATTTTTACAATTCGTGCATGTTTTTTCTATTTTAGAAACAAATATGGTAAGTTTAAACTGCAAGGAAGCAAATTCCTTCAAAAAGGTTTTGGATGAATCAAAAGAGGCGGAAGGAACTGTTCCGGATGAGCGGAGAGTTCCTTCTGCCGGAGAAAAAGACAGAAATGGGAAAGAGAGGGAGTGTGGCCGATGGAAGAGAAGAGGAAAGTAAAAGGGAAAAGAAGGGGTATGGTCAGCAATATTTTGTTCTGCTTTGCTCCGGCGGCGAAAAAGACACCAGTCTATCTTGTCCATATTGGAATTCAGGCAGTGACCTATGTGCTGCTTCTTTTAATGGCAGTGGGGGCAAATGCACTTGTCATATCGATGCTGAGAGAGGGAAGCAGACTGCTTTTGCTGGTCGGGGCAGTCATGACAGTCTTTCTTGTATATGGGCTGATCAGCTGGGTGGATACATACCTTTATCATATGATTTCAGTAGAATATATCGAGATGCGGCTCGGAGGACATTTTTATCTGGTCTTTGAGAAAATACTGGAGATTCCTCTGGAACAGTCTGAAAGCAGCAGAGTGCGCCAGTTGATTGAGAAATCGCTGCTCGCATTAAATGGAAGCATCTTCAACGGAGTCGAAGGGCTGATGAGACGTTTTGGAATGCTCTGTACAAATGTGCTGGGCCTGGTCACATATGCACTGATCATGGGAAGTCTTGACATGCGGATCCTGATGCTCCTTGTCGGTCTGTCTCTGATCACCGTCGCAGCATCTAAAGTTTCCACAAAGGTATATGAGAAAATAAAGGAAAAACTTGCCGGATACCAGCGGGTGGAGGAGTACATCGACCGCCTTTTAGATGACATTGCAGGAGGGAAGGATATCCGCGTATTCGGATTGTCAGACTGGCTGATCGGAAAATACGATGCTGCGATCAGAAAGAGGAGAAAGTACAGAGCCTTCTATAACATGGCCTGTTTCTTTTCGGATTTTACCGAAGTGATCCTGGCGGCAGTCAGAGATTTTATCTGCTATTTTTATCTGATCTATCTTTTGCAGCACGGGCTTTCTTCCAGTATGTTTGTGTTCTATATTGGACTGATCAGTGGATTTGCAAAATGGTTTACAGAAATCAGCAGCAATTTTGTAGTCATGAAGCGGTGTTCCAATCAGGTGTCAGATCTCAGAGAGTTTCTGGAACTGGACAGTGGGCAGGGAGAAGCAAACCGGATTCCGGAAAATCAGTTTTCCAGTCTGGACATTGCATTTGATCATGTATCCTACCGCTATGAAGGAGCAGAGGAAGAAGTACTAAAAGATGTGTCATTCACGATCCGGCAGGGCGAGCGTCTTGCACTCGTCGGATTAAACGGAGCCGGGAAATCCACAATCGTAAAACTGATCTCAGGGCTGTATCTTCCGACAAGCGGAGCAGTCTATGTCAATGGGATCGACACGAGAGAGCTGGACCGGAATGCGTATATGCACCAGGTCGCAGCAATTTTCCAGAATCCGTTCCTGATGTCCTACACGGTCGGGGAAAATGTGGCGCTCGCAGAAGACTGGGAGGAAGAAAAGGTGTGGGATGCACTGGAAAAGGCGGGAGTGGCGGAGAAGATCCGAAGCCTCCCGCAGGGACTACACACGTATTTAGGGAAAGATGTATCGGAAGACGGGATCATGCTCTCGGGCGGACAGATCCAGAAACTGCTTCTTGCCAGAGCGCTGTACCACAGACCGAAGCTTCTGCTTTTAGACGAGCCGACCGCAGCGTTAGACGCCCTTGCAGAGAAGAACATTTACGATACCTACCGGAAGACTTTAGAAGGAACGAGCACGATCTTTATTTCCCACCGGCTGGCATCTACGCGGTTCTGCGATGAGATCCTTCTGCTTGAGAAGGGGGAGATCACTGAGCGGGGAACACATGAGAAACTGATGGAACTGGGCGGGACATATGCTTCCCTTTTCAGACTTCAGGGGAAATATTATCAGGAGGAAGAGGCATATGAATAAGAGAAAACAGATGTCGGTAAAAGAAATGTGGAAGTTCTGTTTTTTTCAGGCAAAAGGATACCGGGTACTGCCAGTAATTCTTGTGCTTGGGATGATCTCAGGCGCATCGGTTGTCTATATCAACAGTTTTCTGTATGCAAAGATCCTGGATGTCATTCTGGAAGAAAAATATCAGCAGGCAGCGGCCTACGCAGGAATCCTTGTCGTGACGGTGATGATCGTATCATTGATCTCAAAGGCGGCAGAGCAGATCTTTTCACATTATGCGGAGCCAAGCGAGGAGGAGACAAAAAAGCGCACTGCGAAAAAGGTATTTTCTATGGAGTATGAGGAGATCGAGAAGCTGGAGACGATCCAGAAGTTTCGGAGAGTACGGCAGTCGGAACGGGGGCATGGAGGAATTTCCATACAGTGTATGGCGATCTACAATTATTTTACCTGCTGCATGGAAGTTGCTTTTGCAGGCGGATTTGTCATCCTGCTCCTGCTGCAGTCAGACTGGGAGAAGGAAAGTATTGTTCAGTTTTTGCTCAGTACGGCGGTGATGATCGTAGGATTTTTCTTCGTATTGTGGCTTGGAAGCCGGGTATCTGAGCGGATCGGCCAGGAAACGGTGGCAACTATGCACGCAAATGAAAAGACGAACGCGTTGTTTGAGTATTTAGATAACATTATCATCTCGGAGCAGTTTGCGCAGGATATCCGGCTGTTTCATTTAAAAGGGTATCTGATGGAGAAATTTCAGGGAGATGTCATGAAACAGTGTACAGCGCTGTTTCGGAGAAGAGCGAAGGTTTCCGGGCGTGGGAATGGGTCTGTCGCTTTGGCACTTCAGATACTGGCGGGTATCACTTATGTATATATCGCGCTCAAAGCGATCGCGGGAAGTGTTTCTGCCGGGGAAGTGCTGATGTATGCAGGCGCGATCATAACGATGATTCAGAGTATCCGTGAGATGATGGGAGAGCGTATTGAAATTGACTATTCAAACGAATATCTGAAAACCTATGAGGAATTTATCAATCTTCCGAATATGCATTATGTGGGTACGCTGCCGATTGAAAAAAGAGACGATAATCAGTATGAACTGAAGTTTGACCATGTTTCTTTCTGTTATCCGGGGACAGAGACGTATATTTTAAAAGATGTGAGTTTAACATTTCAAGTAGGGGAAACGATGGCGCTTGTCGGGATGAACGGGGCAGGAAAAACAACACTGATCAAACTTTTGCTTCGGTTCTATGAGCCGTCCGAGGGAAAGATCACATTAAATGGGATTGATATCGGGAAATACGATTACGAAGAGTATATAAAGATTTTCGCGGTAGTCTTTCAGGATTTTAAACTGTACCATTTTCCGCTGGATGAAAATATTGCAGGCTCAGATCAGGTGGAGGAAGAGCGGGTATGGAAAGTCATCCGCCAGGTGGGACTGGAAGAGCGGGTAGAGAAGATGAAAGACGGGATCCACACGTTGCTCTATCATGAAACCGGGGATGGCGAAGCACTGTCCGGCGGGGAGGCGCAGAAGGTTGCGATTGCGCGGGCGCTTTATAAGGACGCCCCGTTTGTGATCCTCGATGAACCGACGGCTGCGTTGGATCCGGTGGCGGAGTCGGAAATCTACGAGAACTTTAATGAACTGATCAATGGCAAGACCGCAATTTACATTTCCCACCGGATGAGCAGCTGCAAGTTCTGTGACCGGATTGTTGTGCTGGAAGAAGGAAGGATTGCAGAAATGGGAACCCACCAGACACTGATGGAACAGAAAGGGAAATATTTTGAACTGTACGAGGCGCAGGCGCAGTATTATGTGAAGGAAGAAACGGACCGAAAGGAAGCGGAAAATTTATAAAAAAAGAATTGTGTTCTTACCGGATTCTGTTATAATAGGCATAAAGATAAAAATTTCACAATCTCCGGGATAAGGCAGATGCTGTGAAAAAATCCAAATAGAAAATAATAAAACACAGACTGGAAAGTCAGTATTTCAAAAATCAGGAGGAATACAAAATGAAGGTGACAAACGATATCATTTATGTTGGAGTCAATGATCATCAGGTAGATCTGTTTGAAGGACAGTATGTTGTGCCAAATGGAATGTCTTACAATTCTTATGTGATCAAAGATGAGAAAATCGCTGTAATGGACACTGTGGATGTGAATTTTGCGGAAGAATGGCTGGCAAATATTGCGCAGGTATTAGACGGGGCAAAGCCGGATTACCTGATCGTGCAGCATATGGAGCCGGATCATTCTGCCAATATTTACAATTTTATGAAAGTATATCCAGATACGACGATCGTGGCAAATGAGAAGACATTTGTGATGATGCAGAATTTCTTCCGGGAGATGGATCTGGAAGGCAGAACACTGGAAGTAGAAAATGGACAGACATTATCCCTTGGAAAACATGACCTGACATTTGTATTCGCTCCGATGGTGCACTGGCCGGAAGTGATGGTAACTTACGACAGCACAGAGAAAGTTCTGTTCTCGGCAGATGGATTTGGTAAATTTGGAGCAAATGATGTGGAAGAAGACTGGGATGACGAGGCACGCCGTTACTATATCGGAATCGTTGGAAAATATGGCGTGCAGGTGCAGAATCTTTTAAAAGTGGCGGCAACACTGGATATTCAGACGATCTGTCCGCTGCACGGACCGGTTTTGACAGAGAATCTGGGACATTACATTGAGAAATACGATATCTGGTCTTCTTATGCGGTAGAAAAAGAAGGTGTGATGATCGCTTACACATCGGTATATGGAAATACAAAGAAAGCAGCAGAAGCCCTCGCAGAGAAATTAAAAGAAAAAGGATGCCCGGATGTATATGTCTGTGATCTTGCACGCGCAGATATGGCAAGAGCAGTGGAAAATGCATTCAGCTATGGAAAACTGGTACTTGCCACAACAACATACAATGCAGATATCTTCCCATTTATGAAGACGTTCATTGAGCATCTGACAGCGCGCAACTACCAGAAGCGCACCATCGGGTTCATTGAAAACGGAAGCTGGGCGCCGATGGCAGCCAGAGTGATGAAGGGAATGCTTGAGGGAAGCCAGGATATTACATGGCTGAAAAACTCTGTGAAGATCATGTCCTCACTGAGCGAAGAGAATCTGGAAGAGTTAGACCGGATGGCAGACGAGTTATGTCAGGAATACATTGCCCAGTCGGCTGACAAAGCAAATAAAAATGATCTGACGGCATTATTCCGTCTTGGATACGGACTGTATGTTGTGACTTCAAGAGACGGTGACAAGGACAACGGACTGATCGTCAACACTGTTACACAGCTGACGGACAATCCGAACCGTGTGGCAGTCAATATCAATAAGGCGAACTATTCTCACGACATCATCAAGAAGACAGGTGTGATGAATGTCAACTGCCTCTCTGTGGAAGCGCCGTTTAAAGTATTTGAAAGATTTGGATTCCAAAGCGGAAGAGAAGCTGATAAATTTGCAGGATGGAATACGCTGCGCGCAGACAATGGCGTTGTCTTCCTTCCGAAATATATCAATGCCTTCCTCGCATTGAAAGTAGAACAGTATGTGGATCTTGACACACACGGAATGTTTATCTGTACCGTGACAGAGGCGCGTGTCATGAATGACAAAGAGACGATGACCTATACTTACTATCAGAAAAATGTAAAACCGAAACCGCAGACAGAAGGAAAGAAAGGATTCGTATGCGTTGTGTGCGGATACATCTACGAGGGAGATGAACTTCCGGATGACTATATCTGCCCGCTTTGCAAGCATGGAGTTGCGGATTTTGAACCGATTTAGAGAGCAGGATTTTGATTTCCGGCAAAAAAGACAAGAGAAAAACGATAAAAAGGCTCCTGTGGTGGAAAGAATGTTCCATCGCAGGAGCCTTTTTCCATAGATGCAAGAGTTTTTTGGAAGCAGGTATGGGAACAAGCGATATGGGAATCATAAAATAGCATGGAATCGTGAGAAAATTTCCAGGACACAAAATGTTCACAATTTTTTTAGCACTCCCTCTTGACGAGTGCCAACATAAGTGTTATATTACAACTAGAACAAAGGAGGAGGACGAAGAAAGGATGAGAAGATCTGAACAGTCCCCACATCACCGGTTCCAATAAATGACATTTATCAAGAAGATTTTAATGGAAAAGGAGAGATGATTTATGATGATGCCTAGTATTTTTGGAGAGAATTTATTTGATGATTTCTTTGATTTTGATTACCCGTTCAGAGGTTACCAGAGAACGAACACAGAGTCTTTGATGAAGACAGATATTAAGGAACATGAGCACGGTTATGAACTGGAAGTAAGCCTTCCGGGATATAAGAAAGAAGACATTCACGCAGAGCTGAAAGATGGTTATCTGACCATTCAGGCGGCAACGACAAAGAACAATGATCAGAAGGATGAGAAGACCGGCAATTATATCCGAAGAGAAAGATACTCCGGTTCCTGCAGCAGAAGTTTCTATGTAGGAAAGGATATCACGCAGGAAGATATTAAGGCAAAATATGAAAATGGTATACTTGTTCTTGCAATCCCGAAGAAGGATCAGAAGAAAGTAGAAGCCGAGGAGAAGAAATATATTGCCATCGAAGGATAGAGACGGCAGGTGTGTCAGAACAAACGGGTTTCTGTTACGAATCAAAATAGCAGTGCCCGGTCTTCAGACACACATCATATGAATTGGGACTGCATGATTACAGATTGTGACATGCAGTCTTGTTTTTTACAGAAGATTTTTCAGAACTCTATGGGATCACATACATCTGATAAAATTCGATTGCTGTGAGAAGATCCGGTTCACGAAGAGGCTGACAGTGGAAGATAGAAATGGAAAGGGGAGAAGCAGTTATGGCGGCAAACAAGGATTATTACAAGATTCTCGGGGTAGATAAACATGCAGATGCGGACGCGATCAAGAAGGCATACCGGAAACTGGCAAAAAAGTACCATCCGGATACGAATAAGGAAAATGCTGCTGCAAACGAGAAGTTTAAAGAAGTGACAGAGGCTTACGAGATCCTGCACGATGAAGAGAAGCGAAAACTGTATGACCGGTTTGGATCAGCAGCTTTTGATGGAAGTATGGGGGCAGATCCGGGAGCCTATCAGTCTTATGGAGGACCTGGAGGCTATCAGTCTTATCGAAGTCCGGACGGAAGCTATCAGGAATTCCATTTTGAAGGCGGAAATATGGATGACTTCTTTGACAATATTTTCGGAGGTTCTTTTCAGAGAGACCGGGGAAGTGGATTTGGACGGCACAGCTATCGCAGGAAAGGTGCGGATGTCACTGCAAACTTAGAGGTGACTTTTGAGGAAGCCGCATTTGGCGGAGATAAAGTGATCTCCTATCAGGATCATGCAGGGCGGGTACAGTCCCTGAAAGTACGCATTCCGGCAGGAATTTCTTCCGGTAAGAAGATCCGGCTGAAAGGGAAAGGGCAGGATGGAGTAAACGGCGGGGAAGCCGGGGATCTGTTCCTTGAAATTTCCGTAAAGGATAAGGCAGGTTATGAACGAAAAGGAGACGACATTTACACGACAATCCAGATTCCGTATGCGACAGCAGTGCTGGGCGGGGAAGTGATTGTACCGACACTTTACGGAAATGTAAGCTGCAAGATCCGGGAAGGAACGCAGTCCGGAACAAAAGTGCGGCTGGCCGGAAAGGGGATCGCACATATGGGGCAGCCGTCAAAGAAAGGGGATCAGTATGTGACAATCCAGATCCAGGTTCCGCGGCATCTGAGTGAAGATGCGAGAAGCAAGCTGAGAGCATACCAGCAGGCGGCAGGAAGAGTTGCATAACAATGCTGTCTGTCAGTCACAGTCCAGAAGTGCCAAAGTGTGAGAAATCCGGGCGCGATAAAGTGTAAGGAAGCAGTTGTTATTGGAAAAGCTTTGGTTTATAATAGGGATGTACATGCGGGAAGGGAGTTTTCTCTTCCTGAATGTATTTTCGAAACAGATCAACTTACATTTTATAAGGATGGGAAACATATGATAAAAGTTCAGGAATACAGAGGACATATCCGCAACTGGGAGGCGCTTTGCAAGGAGCTTGGCATTGACAAAAGCTTATCCAGAAGAGAAAGAGAAGAGCGGATTTTAGTCCGGGCATTTGAGACATGGCAGTTTGATATGGCAGCACATTTGTATGGAATGTTTGCATTTGCACTTTGGGATGATGAAGAGAAACAGTTATTCTGTCTCAGAGACCAGTTTGGTACAAAGCCATTTTATTATTATGAGACGGAGGATGGGCAGATTCTCTACGGCACAACGATCCGTGGCATCCTGGAGCAGCCGGGATTTGTCAAAGAATTAAATGAAGAGATGCTTCAGCTTTATCTCAGCCTGACTTATGTGGCAGGGGAGAATACATTTTTCCGTGGACTGAAGAAGCTGCTTCCTGGCCGCTACCTGCTCTGGAAAGACGGAGTGGTGACGGTAAAGCGCTATTGGAAGCCGGAATTTCATCCGGATGACAGCAAGTCTTTGGAGGAGTGGGCAGATGAGATCCACACAACACTTGGTGAGATCATGAAGGAAGTCAAGACTTCCGACGAGCGGGTGGAATCTTTCCTGTCAGGAGGAGTAGATTCTTCCTATGTACTTGCGATGTCTGATGCAGATACTGCGGATACATGCGGATATGAGGAGGAGCGCTTTGATGAATCAGTGCTTGCAGTAGAGACCGCGCGTATTTTAGACCGCAAGATCTCCAGACGTGTGATCAAGCCGGAAGAATATTTCGATATCGTCCCATATGTGATGTACAATATGGAGCAGCCGCTCGGGGATGCCTCCGCGATCGTATTCGCACTCGGATGTCAGGCCACTGCAGAACATACGAAGATCTGTTACTCCGGCGAGGGTGCAGATGAATTTTTCGGCGGCTACAACATGTACCGCAATGCAGAGCGATATGGGGAGAATCTGAAGAATTTCTACGTCGGCAATACGAATATTATGAAGGAAGATGAGAAGAAGAAGATCTTGAAAAAATATGATCCGGACGTTCTGCCGATCGAAGTGGCACAGAGCATTTACGAAGAGATGGAAGGGCTTGATCCGCTTACAAAAATGTCCAATATCGATATTCAGATCTGGCTTGAGGGAGATATCTATCTCAATGTGGACAAGATGAGTGAGGCGGCAGGGCTTGAGGTGCGTATGCCTCTGACAGATCTGCGTATTTTTGACATTGCATCGAGAATGCCTTCAAAATATAAAGTAAATGAGGAACAGAATAAGGTTGCGTTCCGAACAGCGGCACAGAAGATGCTTCCGGAAGAGATCGCGTTCCGCAAGAAGCTCGGGTTTATCGTGCCGATTCGTATCTGGATGGCAGATGACCGCTATAATCAGGATGTCCGCGCGAAATTCCACAGCGAGATGGCAGAGAAGTTCTTCAATGTAGACGAGATCAATGCGATTTTTGATGAGTATGTGGGAGGAAATTCCGATAACTGGAGAAAAGTGTGGACAATCTATACGTTCCTTGTATGGTATGAGGAATACTTTGTAAAGCGCTAAACGGAAGAATGGAGAAATGGTCATGGAAGAAAGAAGAAATCCAGTCGCAGTCATCGCGACAAGGTTTGGGGAGATTCAGATCGAGTTATACCCGGACGAGGCGCCGAATACGGTGAATTGTTTTATTTCACTCGCGAAAAAGGGATTGTTTGATCGCCGGAAGATCAGAAGGATCGCACCGGGATTCGTGCTGCAGCCGAGTTATTCAGACTTTGACGATGAGCGGTGTGCAATCTCGCTGGACGGAGAATACCGAAACAATGGGTTCGAGAATCGGATTCCGTTTAAACAGGGGACTGTAGCCATGGGCGGAGAGGGCAATGTGGCATCAGGGAGCTGTTTTTTCATCACACTGACAGATGAGGCAGGCAGACGTCTTGACGGAGCTTATGCAGCATTTGGAAGAGTCATAAAAGGATGGGAAGTTGTGGAACAGATCGCAGCACTTCCGACAGAGAAAGTAGACATCGGGAT